>NZ_JBFAWA010000019.1:0-250845 GCF_040680035.1 Nonomuraea sp. NPDC052116
CGCCGTACTCGCTGTAGTCGATCAGCGGGTGGTGGCGCATGAGCTCCTTGCGCGAGCTGAACCGCGGGTCGGCCAGGACCGACCGGGCCAGGTCGAATCCGGTGACCAGCCAGCCCTCGTGTCCGCCGGGGAAGGGGTAGGGGGTGATCGGGCTGTGCTCGCGGGTCTGGATCAGCTCCTTGGGCGGGTCGAAGGGGCAGCCGGGCTGACGCTCCGTCGGCATCTTGGTGAGGGGGATTTCCATGGTCATTCCTCTCATCGACCTAGGTTCGAGTCGAGACATCGTGATCAGGGCTGGATGGTAGCGATGACGCTGGGTCTGCCATCAGAAGCGGGTTTTCCTCGCCGGTGAGCCGGTCGTGCGACAACACGTTCGCTGCCGCAGTCTTCCCAGCGCCGTCGGATCCGAGCCGTGCCTCACCGGACATCCGGGGCGATGCCGTCGAGCACGGGGCCGTGATGGCTGAGCCGTTCATGGGACCCACCATCGCCGACCGCGCTGATATCGGACCGTTGCCGAGCTGACACGGCCTCTGACACGTCACCACATCAGACCTGATCGCCGCCGGGACCTCCACTGCGGCACGTGAGCGCACAAGACAGCAGAGCCATCGTCACCTCGGCGGCATCCCAAGCCTCTGCAGTATCTCCGGCCCCAATCGGCCCTCGACAGTATCCCCGGACTCAAGGGCCTCGACGCATCCACCGGCCCGGACGGTATCTCGCGCCTCATTGGCCTGGCGACATCCCAGGCCTCGACCGTCCTCGACTGCATCAAAGTCTCAAACCGGCTCGGTGGCATCTATCGGGCTCGACGGCATCTCCGGCCTCAGTGGCCTTGTCAGCATCTTCCGCCTCAAGGGCCTCGATCCGGCATCCGCCGCCTCAACGGCCTCGCGGGTGTACATCGGCCTCTGCGGCGTCTTGCACTTCAATGGCCTTGTCGGCATCTTCCGCCTCAATGACCTCCGTTCGGCATCTATCGCCTCAACAGCCTCGCGGGCATACATCGGCCTCTACGGCGTCTCCCGCCTCAACGACCTCGGCGCATCCCGGCCCCAGCTCGGCGGTATCCGGGCCTCAGCGGCCTCGGCGGCATCTCCGGCCGTGCCTCCAACCACGCCGACGCCAAAGCCAGCCAGCCCCTCAACCCACCGGCTCGGCATCGCCGAGGAGATCGCCCAAGCCGTCCTACGGCCACCGGGACGAACAGTCCAGCGGCCACCAGGACGCACACCCACCTCGGGTCACACGGCGAGGACACCCACGCTCACGCCCCGCGACGGACGGCTTCGATCAGGGCGCGGAGGAGGGCGGTGCGCCGGGGCATCTCGGCGACGATGACGTGCTCGTCGTCCGCGTGCGCCCCGCCGCCCACCGCGCCCAGCCCGTCGAGGGTCGGGCAGCCGACTCCCGCCGTGAAGTTGCCGTCCGAGGCACCGCCCACCGAGGCCGAGATCAGCGGCCCCACTCCCAGGTCCGACGCCAGCTCCTGCGCCAACGCGTACAGCGAGGCCGACATCCCGCTCTCGAGCGGCGGCCGGTTGGGGCCGCCCAGGATCTCCAGGCGCGTGCCGGGCAGGACCGGCCGGAGCGCGCGGAAGGCCGCGTCCACCCGATCCTGCTCCGACATCTCAGCCACTCGCACGTCCACCGAGACCGAGGCCGCGGCGGGGACGGTGTTGCGTGCCGTGCCGGCCGACAGGACCGTCGGCGTGACAGTGGTGGCCCCGGCGCCCATGGCGGCGATGGCCAGGACCTGGTGGGCCAGCTCGATCGCGGAGTTCAGCCCTTTCTCGGGCTCCAGCCCGGCGTGCGCGGCCCGGCCGCGAACGTTGACGGTGTAGAGGGCGGTGCCCTTGCGGGACGTCTTCAGCGCGCCGCCGTCGGCGCTCGCCTCCATGACGAACGCGGCGGCCAGCCCGCGGGCGGTCTCCTTGATCAGCTCGGCCGACGTACGGGAGCCGCACTCCTCATCACCGTTGATCAGCAGGGTGATGCCGTCGAGCGATTCGAGCCCGGCCAGCGCGTGGAACGTCTGTACCAGCCCTGCCTTCATGTCGAACACCCCGGGCCCCCGGGCCACGCCGTCCACCACGGACCAAGGGTGGGTGGCGAGGGTGCCGATCGGCCAGACGGTGTCGTGGTGACACAGCAGGAACACCTTGGGGGTGCCGAACGTCCAGCGCACGTGCGTGACGCCGTCGATCACGAGGAACTCGGGCTGCGTACCCAGGTAACGGGCTCCCATCGCCGCCACGACCTTCGCGCTGCGGGCAATGGCTTCCAGGTCGTGGGTGAAGGACTCGCACAACACCAGCTCTTCGAGATCCTCGATCACGCCGTTCCTCCGTAGGGCTCGTGCTTCATTCCGTTTCCTCTCCGCAGCCGTCAGCTCGCACCGGCCCGATCGCCGTCCGAGAAGGGGTGATGAAGGGGGTGATGCGCATGCCGCGCACTCAGGACCGCTAAAAGCGGTGCACACTGCCACCGACCGAACCGGCTCCCGCCCAGGAACCAGCGCACGCTGCCGCCAACGCCGTCAATCGCTCACTCAGGAGATGGCGAACGCCGCCACCCACTCCACCGACTACTCGCCCAAGCAGCACGCCCGCTGCCACCGACCCAACCAGTTCCCCACCCAGGAACCAGCACACCTTGCCGCCAACGCCATCAATCGCTCACCCAGGGGGCGGCACCGGCCGCCGCCACCCACTCCACCTGCTACTTACCCGGAAAACGGTGCACGCTGCCGCCAACCGGCCCAGCTATTTGCCGGAAAAGCTTGCGCGCCGGCCTTAACCGACCGAGCTACCTGGCCGGAGAGCGATGTTCGCCGGCGTTAACCGACCCGGCTACTTCCCGGAAGACAGTGCACGCCGGCGTTGACCGGCTCAGCTGTTACCCGGAAGGCGACGCACCCTGCCGCTGACCGAACCACGGCTGCCGCTGGCCGGACCACGAGCGCTCGCCGCCGATCACGCCAGTTGCTCGCTCAGGAAGCGGTGTACGTTGCCGCCGATGATCTTCGTGACGTCCTTCTCCGGGAGGCCGCGGGCGAGCAGGCCCTCGGTGACCATGGGCAGGCCGGAGGGACCCGCCAACCCCGGGACGGCCGACTTCGGGTTGACACCCCTCGTGTTGAGGCCCTCGCAGCACGGCGGCGTCAGGTCGTCCATGACCTCGCGGATGAAGTCGGGGCCGAGCCCGACGTGGTCGATCCCGGCGACGGACACGATGTGCTCGATGTGATCGAGCAGGCGGTCGAGGGTCATGTCCTCCTCGCGTTCGGCGAGGAAGGGGGCGAAGAAGTTGACGCAGATCACGCCGCCCGTGGCAGCCACCGCGCGGAGCTGATCGTCGGTGAGGTTGCGGTGGTGGTCGCGCAGCGCCCTGGCGGCGGAGTGGGTGGCGATGACCGGTCTGGTGGCCAGCTCCAGGACGTGCGCCACGCCGGAGGCGCCCAGGTGGGAGACGTCGAAGACGATGCCGAGCCGCTCCATCTCCTCCAGGGCCGCGATGCCGTGGGAGGTCAGGCCACTGCCTGTGGCGTCCTCACCGCTGCCGTCGGCCAACGCCGTGCGCCCGAAATGTGCGATGGACGCCACCCGCACGCCAAGGCGGTGAACGGTCGAGATCAGCTCGACGTCGGCGTCGATGCCCGGCATGCTCTCCAGCGCGATCACCAGCGCGATCTTGCCCTCTTCGAGGGCGCTGTCGATGTCGGCCGCGTTCAGACAGATCCGGACGTGGTCGGGATTTCCCTCGGCCAGCACGTGCGCACACTCGATCATGCGCAACGTCTGCCTCAGCGCGCCCTCCGGCCGATACTGGTCGTCGATGAAGACCGGCAGGACCTGCAGATCGACCCCGCCCTCGACGAGCTGGGGCAGCCATCTCTCCCGGAAGAACGAGGCCCACTGCTGAGGCGGCCGCGCGGAGACGGCCATGAGCAGATCGTTGTGTGTGTCGGCCACGACTGCGCGTCGGTGGAGGGAAAGCGTCATGCGATGGACGTTATCGCGAGGGCTGGACCTGCTCCAATGCACCCGGAGTCCGATTTTTTGGATCACTTGTACGACTGTGGGTTGAGTTTCAAGTGTGCCCAGTGGGGAACCGAACGCGCCGGTCAGGCGCCGACCGCACGCGGCGACGGGTAATGGCCGAGTCCGTGGTGGTGGCCGAAGGCACGCGGCCAGGCTGAGCGGTGACGACGCCTCGGGCCGAGCCGAGTCGCCTGGGCCGCGACGGGATGGCTGCGCCGTGCTGGACGGGCCGGCGGGGTGGGCGCGCCGTGCTGGACGGGCCGGCGGGGTTGGGGCGACGGGATGGGGGCGCCGTGCTGGAGGGACCCGAGAGGTGGGCGCGCCATGCTTAAGGGGCGACTGGGTGGGGGCGCCATGCTGCAGCTGTGGCGCCGGGAGTGGCCTCGCCGCTGGAAGTGGCGTCGCCATCCAGAGCAGCCGTCCAGAGCAGCCTCGCCGTCCAGAGCGGCCTAGCCATCGGGAGTTCGCCCCCAGGATCGGGTGAGCCGGTCAGGCCTCCTCGTGCGACTGGGGCCAGCCGGCCTCGAGCAGGTCGAAGATGGCGTTCATCGCGGCCAGGGGGTCGGCCTCCACGCCCGCGAGCTCAGGAATCTCCAGGACATAGCGGGCGAGCGCACGGACGGTCATGTCGGACGGTTCGCGGCCGCTCTCGGCGGCGATCGCCTCGGCCAGGGGCCCCTCACCGGCTATCCAGAGCTTGCGCGAATATTCCCGCAGGGCGGGCGTGCCGACGATCAGATCACGCTTGGCCCGCAGTTCGGGCGGGAGATCGTCGGTGAACGGTCCCCGGCCCGCCAGACACCGACGCAGGGCTTCCAGTACGGACTGACCGGCGGGCCGGTCGCGGACAGCGGCGGCCAGCCAGACGTGCCGTTCCGCGCCATCGTCGAAGATCAATGCTTCCTTGCCGTCCGGCACGTGCGCGAACAGCGTGGCGATGGAGACGTCCGCCTCGTCGGCGATCTGGGCGACGGTGACGCCGTCGTACCCGTGCTCGGCGAACAGCCGCAACGCGGCGTCCGACAACGCCCGGCGGGTCTGTGCCTTCTTGCGCTCCCGGCGCCCCATCTCCACGTCCCCATCGTAGCTAAACCCGTAACGCCTATGAATCCATAATGACTATAGTTTCAGAGTCAGTTCAGAAATCATCGAGACAAGGGAGCCGACCATGTCCCCCTGGGACGTACGACGCCTGCCGCCCGCCGAGGGCAAGCACTTCCTCGTCACCGGCGGCAACGCCGGCATCGGATACTTCGTCGCCGAACAACTCGCCGGCACCGGCGCCACCGTCATCCTCGGCAGCCGCGACACCGCCAAGGCCGAAGCCGCGCGGGCCTCGATCCGCGCCCGCGTCCCCGGCGCCGACGTACGGCACATAAGCCTGGACCTCGCCGACCTCTCCTCGCTCAAAGCCTCCGTGGACGCCCTGGGCCTGGAGAGGCTGGACGCGGCCGTCTGCAACGCCGGCGTGCTGCTCGACCAGCCACAACGGCGGGTCACCGGGGACGGAAACGAGCTGATGTTCGCCACCAACCACCTGGGGCACTTCGCGCTGATCCACTGGCTCGCGCCCCTGCTCACGGCCACGCCCGCGAGCCGCGTCGTCACCACCGGCAGCTTCACCGCCAAGTCCGAGACCCTGGACCTCGACGATCTCCAGAGCACGCGCGACTACCGGCCCAAACGCACCTACGCCCGATCCAAGCTCGCGCAGATGCTCTTCGGCTTCGAACTCGACCGCCGCCTGCGCGCCGCCGGCAGCACGACGCTGAGCGTGGTCACCCACCCCGGCGGCGCGCTCGACTCCCTCACACCGGCCCGCCCGCCGGTCCACATGCCCACCACCGGCGAACGGCTACGCGGCCTGCCCGCCGGCGTCCTCCTCCAGGGCAAGGAAGCCGCCGCCTGGCCCGCCGTCCGGGCCGTCCTCGACCCCTCCGTACGAGGCGGCCAGCTATGGGGACCCCGGGTCTTCGGGATCCGCGGCCTGCCCACCCTCGAACCCGTACGCGGCCACCTGGCCGACACCGAACTCGCGGCCCGCGTGTGGGCCGCCAGTTCCGCCCTGACCGGCCTCGACCCGAGCCCTCCGGCGGCATTGCGATAACGGACCACAGTCCGATAATGTCCTCCCGGCACCGACCGGCACCAGAAGAACGCCCCTCCAGCGAACCTCACCCGGCGAGGGCCGCACCGTTTCCCCCGCGCGAGAGTGAAGGTCAGCGCCCATGAGGAAGATCCTCAACGTTGCTCACGTCTACATGATCCTCGGACTGGTCAGCGGCCTGTACTACCGCGAGCTGACCAAGCTGACGGGCTTCACCGGCGACACGCAGCTGGGCGTCGTCCACACGCACCTGCTCGCGCTCGGGATGCTGTTCTTTCTCGTGGTCCTCGCTCTGGAGAAGCTGTTCGCGCTGACCTCCGTCCGGCTCTTCGGCTGGTTCTTCTGGATCTACAACGCCGGCCTGGCGGTGACCGTCGCCACGATGATCCTCCATGGCACCCTGACCGTCCTGGGCCGCCCCAGCGATGAAGCCATCGCGTTGATCTCCGGGCTGGGTCACGTCCTGCTGACCGTGGGGCTGATCCTGCTGTTCGTCACTTTGGGCAAGCGCATCCCCGCCAAGCCCGCTCCCGAGGGCGACCCCGTCCCGGCCGACACGGCACCGGGGAACGCCGAAGCCTGACGAGGGCTCATGGTCGCGCCCGGGCCTGGCCCTCGACCAGGGCGGCGAAGCCGTCGAGATGGCGCGCGAGGCTGTACTCGAACAGCCCGTCCAGGTCCGACACCGTCTCCTCCGGAATCGTGGCCAGCAGCGGAAATCGTCCGCTGTTGAGGAGTTCGTCGGCGCGGTTCCGTTGCGCGAGCCACCACCGGTCGAGGGTCACACCGGTCTCCTGCTCCGCCTCGACCTCGTCCGCCATCGACAGGGCGACGGTGATGACCAGTCCGTGCAGCGCGAGCGCCTCTCGGATGCATGTCGCCATGGGCAGGCCGAGCCCGTCGAGCGCGCGCAGGGTCCATTCGGTGTGGGCCATCATGTTGGGCACGAGCAGCGGGCGCGTGAACGAGACGGCCCTGGGCAGCCAGAGGTGCCGCCGTACCAGCTGCCATTGCGCGCGGGAGATCAGCTCGAGCTTGGCCCGCCAGCCGTCCGGCCCGGGCACGGGGAGCTCCGGTTCGCCGAAGACCTCGTCGACCATCTGCGTCACCAGCTCGTCCTTGTTCTCCACGTGCCGGTAGAGCGACATCGGACCGGCGCCGAGCTCGGCCGCGAGCCGCCGCATGGACACGGCGTCGAGCCCTTCGGCGTCGGCGATCTTGATGGCGGTGCGGAGCATCTGCTCGCGATTGAGCGCCTGCTTGGGGACACCGGCCTGCCGCGGTCTCGGCGGCACGGCCGGCTGCTTGAGGGTCGTACGTGAGCTGACCACCGCGCCGGAGCCGACCTTCGTCTCGACCAGCCCCTCGTCGCGCAGCGCCGCCATCACCTTGGTCGCGGTGGCGAGCGCGACACCCCATCGCTGGGCGATCTGCCGGATGGACGGCATCCGGTCGCCGGGCCGCAGGGCGCCGCTCAGGATCCGGGCACGGATCTCCGCGACGATCCGCTGATAGGGCGGATCCGTTCGCTGCATGGGACCTCCGATCCATCGATAAGTGCACTAGTTCACTCTATACAGTACTAGTTCACTTTTTTCCCCTAAAACAGCCAGAAAGGCGGCCGTCGAAATACTCTGTACGCATGACAGTTGATACGCCGTACGCATCCGTGCGGAAGGCGGATGGAGCAGACGAGCAGGCGGTGCTGGACGTCCTCACCGAGGCGTTCATGAACGACCCCCTCGCCTGCTGGCTCTTCCCCGAGACGAGCGAACGAGGTCGGCTCCAGCCGTACTTCTACCGCTCCCTGCTGGCCGATCCCACCGCCGAGGCGTACCTGATCGGCGGTCGCGAAGGCGCCTCGTTGTGGCTGGCGCCGGCCACCGGCCAGACGTCCCACGAGGGGGCGGACCAGGTCTTCGGCGAGAACGGAGCACGGCTGCAAGCCGTCGGCGAGGCACTGGCCCAACGGCACCCCGGCCACGAACCGCACCTCTACCTCGCGTGCATGGGCGTGGTCGGCGGGCGGCAGGGCGCCGGACTCGGTACGGCGATGCTGCGGCACCGGCTGGAGCGGGCGGACGCCGACGGGCTCGCCGCGTACCTGGAGGCGAGTTCACCCCGCAGCCGCGACCTCTACCTGCGGCACGGCTTCGAGGATCTCGGCGAACCGGTACGCGTGGCCGACAGCCCGCTCCTGTGGCCGATGTGGCGCCGGCCGCGCCCGTGACCAGCCCGCCCTTAACCAGCCGCACAAACCCGACGAACAAGGAAGAGAACGACGATGACCAACCATGAAGAAGGACGCGCGCCGACCCTGGTGTTCGTCCACGGGACCAACTCCTCCTCGGCCCTCGGCACGGGGCTGATCCGCGAACTCACCCTGCGCGGGCACCGAGCCCTGATGGTCGACCTCCCGGGACACGGCGACGAGGCGTTCTACCCCCGCGCGTACCAGGCCCCGCAGGACCTCCAGGCGCTGGCGACCGAGCCGTCGCCGCTCGCCAAGATCACCATCGACGACTACGTCGAACGCGTCGTGGACGTGGTCCGCCGCGCCCGCCGCCTCGGGCCCGTGATCCTGGCCGGCGCCAGCCAGGGCGGCGTCACCGTGAGCAGGGTCGGCAACGCCATCCCCGAGCTGCTCGACCGGGTCGTCTATGTCGCCGCGTACTGCTGCGTGGACCTGCCGAACCTGGCCGCCTACCTCTCCACCCCCGAGAACAGCGACAGCCTGCTCCCCCAAGTGACCCAGGCGCTGGTCGCCGACCCCGCGGTCCTCGGGGTGACCCGGCTCAACTGGCGCTCGGCCGACCCGGCGGTGATCCGCGGCGTCAAGGAGGCCCTGGCCGGCGACTTCACCGACGAGGGGGTGAGCCGGCTGCTCAACCTGCTCGAACCGGACGAGACCGCCGGCATTCCCATGGCCGACGCCCGGGGCGAGGCGCACACGTGGGGCCGCATTCCCCGCACCTACGTACGTTTCACCCTCGACCGGCTGATCCCGCCGGCGCTGCAGGACCGGTTCATCCAGGAGGCCGACCGCCTCACGCCGGACAACCCGACCGACGTGCGAAGCGTCGCGGCGCCCCACGTCGGCCCCTTCGACCGGCCCGAAGTGGTGGAGATCTTCAGCGAGCTCCTCAGCCGTTAGTCCCGCGCGAAGTCTCAGGGGGTACGGACGTCGCGCGTGGTGCCGTCCGCGATGGCCTGGAGTTTGTCCGGGTTGGCGATGTTGTGGATGGTGAAGATGCGACCGTCGGCGTCGAAGTCGAACGTGACGGTGGCGATCACCCGGCCCGGGCCGCTGAACACCACGCCCGGGCCGCCGTTGATCTCGACCAGTGCGGCGTTCATGTCGGCGGGCTCGACGCCCTGGTAGGTGACCTCACCGATGGCGGCGAACCAGGCGGCCACCGTCTCCGCGCCCACCACCGGCCGCAGCGCCTGGCGAACCTTGCCGCCGCCGTCGGTCCACAGGGTGACGTCCGGGGACAGCAGTTCCATGAGGGTGTTGATGTCGCCGCCGGTCGCGGCGGCGAGGAAGCGTTCGGTGACGTCGCGTTGCCGCGACCGGTCCGCGGTGAACCGGGGCCGCCGGGCCCGTACGTGCTCGCGAGCACGGTGCGCGGCCTGGCGCACCGCGGACTCGGAGCGCTCCACCGCCTCCGCGATCTCGGCGTGGCTGAAGCCGAAGACCTCCTTCAGGACGAAGACGGCGCGTTCGAGCGGGCTCAGGGTCTCCAGCACCACCAGCATCGCCGTCGACACCGACTCGGCGTTCGTCACGTCGTCGGCGGTGTCGCCGCTGGTCAGGATCGGCTCCGGAAGCCACGGCCCCACGTAGGTCTCGCGCTGGTGCTGCGTGGAGCGCAGCCGTTGCAGCGCCAGATTCGACACGATCCGCGCCAGATAGGCCTTGGGTTCGGCCACCTGCGAACGGTCGGCGGCCGACCATTTGATCCAGGCCTCCTGGACCGCGTCCTCGGCGTCCGCCACGGTGCCGAGGATGCGGTAGGCCACGGAGAACAGCAGGTTGCGATGCTGGTTGAAGACCTGCTGGTCGCGATCGGAGTACGGCTGCGTCACCGCGCACCCCTGGTGAAGCGGCCGCCGCGGGGCCAGAACGCGCCCGAGGCGGGCAGCTTCTTCATGCGGCCATAGGTCGGCCAGGGCGAGGCGGTCACCGTCTCCTTATACCGTGCCGCCATCCGGCCGGTGAGATAGACCCGTCGGGGGCTGTCGTCGGGGTGGGTGAACTGGACGACCGCGTCGTGCCGCCCCAGGCTCACCGGCGTGTGGTAGTAGCCGAAGCGGAACGGCTTGGGCCGCCTGCCGTCCAGCGTGCGGACGATCGACACCGCGGCGTGCACACCGGTCGGCATGCCGCCCTGGCAGGTGCCGTGCATGACGCCGTAGCCCTGCCGGATCGCGGCCGCGTCGCCCACGGCGTACACGTCCGGGTGCGACACCGACCGCAGCGCGGCATCGGTGACGACCCTGCCACGCTCGTCAACGGTCAGACCGGCCGCGCCGGCCAGTGGCGACACCCGCGTACCGCTCGTCCACAGCACGGCGTCGGCGGCGACGAGCTCCCCACCCGCCAGCTCCACCGCGTCCGGCAGCACCTTCACCACCTCGACCCCGCTGAGCACCCGGACGCCCAGGCGCGCGAGCGCGGCCTGCAGATACGCCCTCGGCTTGGGGCTCATGGCCGCGCCGGGCTCCTGCCGGCCCAGCAGCACGACGTCCAGCTCCGGGTACTGCTCGGCGATCTCCGCGGCCGACTCGACGCCGGTCAGCCCGCTGCCGCCGACCACGACCGTGCCACGGCCCAGCCGGGCCAGCCGATCGGCCAGCAGCTCGGCGTCCTGCGCGCTGTTGAGCGTGTACGCGTGATCCTCCACGCCCGGCACCGCCGCCGTGTCGGCCACGCTGCCCAGCCCGTACACCAGCGTGTCGTAGTGCAGCACCCGATCGTCGTCGATCCGTACGAGCTTCGCGTCCGCGTCCAGCACCGTCACCCAGCCCCGCACGAACCGCGCGCCCGTGCCCTCCAGCAGCTCCGGGATGCTCAGCTCGGCGACCCGCTGCCCGGTCGCCGACATGTGCAGCCGCAGCCGCTCGGTGAACCGCTCCTGCGCGTTCACCAGGGTCACCTGCACGTCCTCGCGCCGCTTGCCCCGAGCCGCGAGCTGGATCGCCGCGGCCATGCCCGCGTACCCCGCCCCCAGAATCAGAACCCGATGCGTGCCCGCTTCACGGTTTTCGGTCATCTCTGCGCCCTTCTCCTCGCGCTGACGACCACATGATGCAAGCTGCTCGCCGCTACGTGACACGGACCAGGTGTGACGTGCGCCACACCCCGCCTCACGAACGGACTACGGAGACTTTCGCCTGGTCAGCGACCACGAGAGGGCGCGAACGACGGCGCTATCGCGGGCTCAGAACACAGAACTCATGGCCATCGGGATCGGCCATGACCACCCAGTCGACCTCGCCCTGACCGATGTCGACGCGCTTCGCCCCGAGGGCGATGAGCCGTTCGACCTCCGCTTGCTGATCACCGTCGGCGGGTGGCGCGAGGTCGAAATGCAGCCGGTACTTCCCGGTCTTCGGATCCAGCGGCGGACCGCCCCAGGTGATCTTCGGGCCGCCCTGCGGCGAGCGGATCGCGGTCTCCTGGTCCTGGTCCCAGACCAGCGGCCAGCCCAGCGCCTCGCTCCAGAAGTAGCCGACCTCCTGCGAGCCGTCGCACGCGAGCGCTCCGACGAATCCGCATTCGGCGAGGAAGTTGTTGCCCGGCTCGATCACGCAGAACTCGTTGCCTTCGGGGTCCGCGAGCACGACGTGCTCATCCTCCGGACCTTGACCGACGTCGATGTGCCGGCCGCCGAGCCCGAGCGCCCTCGCCACCGTCTCCTGCTGGCCCTCGAGGGACTTGCTCGTCAGGTCGAAGTGCATCTGGTTCTGGCTGATCTTCTGCGCCTGGGACGGCAGGAACCGGATCCGGAACCCGGTGTCATCGCTCGGCAGGAGCGCGACGCCGTCCCGGGGGTCGTCAGCCAGCTCCCAGTCCAGAACCCCGGCCCAGAAGCGCGCGAGACGGAGCGGGTCGTGTGCGTCGAAGCAGAGCGCGTGGAGGCGACAAGCCATTCCGCTCCGCACCTCCGATCTGCTGATTAAAGCCGCAGAAAGGGCACGTCCACCGCGCCCATGGAGAAAATAACGCCGGGCGCATGGGCCCCGCCACGCATTTTCTCCGCGCCCGTCGCCCCACCAGGGAGCGGCAGCGGGCCGGGAAGTGCCCTGCGAGGAGCCGCGGTTCCGAGCACGCGGCAGGGGCTGCTTTGATCACAGCCATGGAACATGAAGCGGCAGCCTACGAGCCGATGACTCAGGCGCATCAGGCGGTGGAGCACGGTGACCTGGAGGAGTTGACTCGGTTACTCGATGCCGGCACCGATTCAAATGAGGTGTGGTCCGAGCCCCTGTCCCGAGCTTCCGCCAGCGGAAGCACGTCCGTGGCCAATGTGAATCTGCGGCTTCTTCCTCCGAAAGCAGTCCTCGCGATCGGGAGGAGTGGGCTTTGCCCAGGTCGATGAACTGGTTAGTGTGCCGCACTGTGCACTGGTGAGACCGGACCGGACGAAGGGATTCTCCATGGGCGATCGGGACACGGCTTCGTTCAACGACGACGAGGTCCACAAAGAGGTCACGCAGTTCTCGGACGAGGCCCGGAAGCGGTTACGAGAGGCGGCCGAGGCGTTCGCGGCGCAGGTGCTTCAGCACGCCGAGACCTTGTGCGGAATGGAGGGGCGCCAACGGGAAATTGCGGAGATCTTTGCGATGGACAGCCCGCTCTCGGAGGTAGCTCGCCGCTTCTGCGACGCCCAGTTCGATCTCACCGGGATCTCCCCTTCCTTCGATTACCGCATCGAGGACGACGAAGAAGAAGAGAAGTCTGCGGAGCGGATCGCCGTACTCATACGCCACGACTTTCTGATCAACGACCGGGAGGCGCTGATGGCTGCCAGCCGGGCTGCCTACCTGCAAGTGCGGCCGGACGACGTCGAGGATGACGCCGAAGTTGACGTGCAGACCGTGAGCCTGGCCGTCTACCAGCTCATGCACGCCTCGGGTGAGGACACGATCCTCGATGATGTCCCGGGTCTTAGGCCCACCAGGAGCGTTCAGCTCACACTTGACGTGAACGAACCTCTCGACTTCGACGACCCCTTCTCCATCTACTACGGCGACGACAAGTAACTCGTGCTCGTTGCCGTGTATCGCTCAAGCCGGCGATAGGACTCGAACCAGACTTGCAGCATGTCGATCGATTCACGCGGGTTCAGGTGTGAGGTCAGGCCGATCACGTTGATACCGGGACGAGATATCCGCCTACGATGATCACCCGTCTGGCCCCGTTCCGAGGAGACGACCGCATGAGGCTTTGGGCGCTTGCCCTGACGATCACGTCCGTAGCCGTGATCGTCCCGCCGTCGGCCGTGGCCGAGGCTCGCCTCAACCCCGTCGCCGCGCTGCGCCACCAGCTCGCGAGCGGCAACGGCGTGACGTTCTCGCACGTAACGGTCTCGACGTCCTGGGATGGAGAGTCGCGGACTTTTCGGCGGTCGGGGGTCCACGAACTGGCTCACGGTGAGGTCATCGCAAGCCAGATCCTCGATCCTGGGGATGGCAAAGACCCCGAGCGCTTCCTTGTCTTCCCGGATCGGTACTACGAGCAGTCCTCGTTCTGGCGCGAGCGTCTGCCGGAAGGCAGGAGCTGGGGGGCATCAAGGACAAGCAGTCCCTTGCCCTGACCTGTGGCGACATGCGGCTGAGCGACCCCGCAACGCTCAAGGCCCTGCTCGCCGGCACCAGGACCAAGCGCCCGGCCGGCGTGTATGACGGCACCCGCACCACCCTGCATGAGGGGATCATCACGCTAGGCGAGAAGGCAAGGCAAGGTGTGCGGGTGCCGTCTCGCCGTGGGTATCCGTCCAAACGACAAGGCGGACCTCTACGGCCGGATCGGCCTGCGATCGCGTTCGCTTGGTTAGATCGCGTGGTTAGGTCGAAGCTCGGTTCAGCGCAGCCCGCACAGCTTGCCGTAGCGCAAAGCCGCGTAGCCGGGCAAGCCACCGAGAACGCGAAGCGACGTATCCTTCGCCTGTGGGACTGCGGTTCAAGACGCGCGAGTCGGACTCGGCGTGGGTCGACATCGTGTGGACATGCACGAGCGAGCAGGTCACTGCAATGACGTCCATCGCAGGGGTGCGTTGGGGCCTGGTGTTCTGGGAACACGCTGGCCGGGCGTACGGGGGCATCACCGGTCCCGAGACCCGGACCGGCACGGCGCCGGTGCCGGAGGGCGCGACCTTCACGGGCATCGAGTTCGCCGTGGGCACCTCGTTGCGGGCCGTGCCCACGCCGGCGCTGGTCGACGGGGGCATCGGGCTCCCCGACACCACGCGCCGGACGTTCCGGCTGGACGGCGCGCGTTGGGAGACGCCCGGCCCCGACGACGCCGAGGCTCTGGTCGAGAGGTTCGTCCGGGCCGGGATCGTGGTCCGTGACCTGCTCGTCACCGACGTGGTGCGGGGTCACCGCCCGGTCGTCTCGGGGCGCACGGTCGAACGTCGGTTCCGCGCCGCGACTGGACTGACGCGGGGCGCGGTGCGGCAGATCGAGCGGGCCCGCACGGCGGCGCAACTGCTGGCTGCCGGCGACCCGGCCGCCGACGTCGTTGCCAAGCTTGACTACTTCGACGAGCCGCACCTGGCCCGGGCATTGCGCTCCTACGTCGGACGCACCGTTAAGCAGCTGCGCGAGGGCGCCGGCGGCGCGATCGCCCTCGACCTGGATCAGCGCTTGACGTCGTAGACCAGCTTCAGGATCCCGTTCGAGTAGCTTTCCGATTCCCGCAGGGTCAGCATGTGCTTGTCCCGGTCGGCCCGGCCGAACAGGCTCTTCCCGGCACCGAGCAGCACGGGAAAGACAAGCAGGTTGTACTGGTCGATCAGCCCCGCGTCCGACAGCCGCCGGGCCAGCTCCGCGCTCCCGTGGATGAAGATCGCACCGCCCTCACCCTCCTTGAGCGCCGCGACGTCCTCGGTCGAGCGCAGGATCGTGGTTGGCCCCCATCCGTCGACGATGGCGTCGTCGGACAGCGTGGTCGACACCACATACTTGGGCAGTTCCTTGTAGTCGGCGTGGTCCCCCGAGCCGGGCCAGACCGCCGCGAACGCCTCGTAACTGCGACGGCCGAACATCAGCGCCGTCGTGTCGGTGAGCTCCTCACCCTTCAGCGACCAGGCTTCGGGGACGAACTCGAGGTCCTTGACCACCCACCCGCCGCTGCGGTGTTCTTCCCCCGGCCCGCCGCCAGGCGAGTCCACGACGCCATCGAGCGACATGAAACCGGTGTAGACCAAGTTACGCACTGTGCCGTCTCCTCATGCTCGGGCGAGCTGCCGGGTCCACGCTAGATCACGGCCGCGGTAGCTGTCTTGGACGGAAACGACAGCGGGTCCGAAACGCGTATCTGAACACCGCCGCGACCAGCTCGTCCTTGGCCAGTGTGAGATGTTGATCAGGTCCAGGTGAAGGTGCGGCGGGCCAGCCGGCGGTGCGCCGTGAGCCAGGCCAGGGTTCTCTCCACGACCCACCGGCGCGGGTGAACGGCGAAGCCACGTTGGTCGGCGGGTTTGCGCACGATCTCGACGGTGGTCTTGAGCGTGGTGTTCGCCCAGTCGACGAACCGGCCGGCGAAGCCTTGATCAGCGAAGACGTGACGGATCGGGCTGCTCAGGCAGGCACCGAGAAGGGCGGCCTCACCGCCGTCGCGGTCCTGCCACGAAGAGGATCGCGTTGACGAGCTCGCGCCGGGGATGTTCTCCGGTCGGCCATCCCTGCTCGGCTCGGGAGGCAAGTCCTTGACCAGGTCCCACTGGGCGTCAGTCAAGTCAGACGGGTAGCCGCGGCGAGATGACACCCGGACACCCTGCCGAGCCTGATACCAGCCGTCATGCCGCCACGCCGTCTACATGAGAACTTCTCAAACACTCACTGAGGCACTTCTACGCCTCCGGACTGATCAAGGCCAACCTTTAGTGATCCAAACCCGTCTCGGAGGCGGAGCGATCGACGCGCTTCTACTTCCGAAGATCACGGAACGGGAAATCTTGAAGGGTGCTCCGCCCCTGGTCGCAGGGGCGGAGTGTGACGAGTCGGCCTGTAGGCCGGGTTTTGTCCTTCGTGAGAAGGGGCGACCATCCATCTAGGGCCGCCGTTGCCGGCGGCCTCGAGCGGTCTACCCGCGCGGCTCGGGCGGGCAGCCCTCGAACGTCGCGCGCGGAACGCTCCGGAGAGCGTCCCTTCTTGACCTTGCTCCGGGTGGGGTTTACCTAGCCGCCCACGTCACCGTGGGCGCTGGTGGTCTCTTACACCACCCTTTCACCCTTACCTCCCGTCAACCGGGAGGCGGTCTGCTTTCTGTGGCACTGTCCCGCGGGTCACCCCGGGTCGGTGTTACCGACCACCCTGCCCTGTGGAGCCCGGACCTTCCTCGGCGGGCCGGATGGCCCGACGCGGTCGCCCGGCCGACTCGTCTGCAGCACTTTACCAAGCTCCGCGGCGTTCCCGGTCAACGGCGCAGGTGTGAGGTGTCGTTGAACGACTTCACCACGGCCGGGCCGTCCGCGTAGTACTCGATCAGCGACAGGCAGGCCACGTCGAGGTGCATGCGGTAGAGGGACTCCAGCGGGGCCATCAGGGCCAGCCGCAGCAGCATCTTGATGGGTGTGACGTGGGAGACCGCGAGGACGGTCTTGCCCTCGTAGCGCTCCACCAGCCGCTCCCCCGCCGCCTGGACGCGGCGGGCGACCGTGGCGAAGCTCTCGCCGCCCGGCGGCGCGGTCTCCGGGTCGGCGAGCCAGGTGGAGAGCTCGGCGGGCCAGCGGCGCTGAACCTCCGTGAACGTGTGGCCCTCCCAGTCGCCGAAATCGAGCTCCCTGAGGTCCTCGTCCACCTCGACGTCGAGCCCGGTCCGCCGGGCGACCGCCTCCGCGGTCTGCCGGGCGCGCTTGAGCGGCGAGCTGACGATCACATCCAGCCGGTACGGCTCGCGCGACAGCCGTTCGGCGGCCGCCGCGGCCTGGGCCAGGCCGTTGGCCGTGAGCTCGGCGTCGCCCCTGCCCGAGAACCTGCGCTCCACGGACAGCGCGGTCTCGCCGTGCCTGAGCAGCAGCAAGGACGTGGCCACGCGGGTCGGCGGGGCCCAGCCGGTGCCCTTGGCGGGCGCCTTGGCCGTGCGTTGCTGGGCCGCGGCGGTGGAGGCGGTTGGGGCGGATATTTCGGAAATGGTGCCGGTGGTGCCGATTGCGCCTATGTCGAGGAGGTCTGTCTGCTGGGCGATGGCAGGCGGCGTGGTGGGGGCCGCGGTGCGGGCCGAGGGGGGCTGTCCGCCCGCGGTCGGGGGCTCTTCCTGTAGCTCCGGTTGGGTGGTGCCGCCGGCCTTCCAGGTCAGGCCCTTGGCGGCCGCGTCCATGGCCTCGTTGGCCAGGCGGTCGGCGTGCTTGTTGCGTTCGCGGGGGATCCAGGTCCACTCCGTCACCCGCAGCCGCCTGACCAGGGATCCGGCTTCCATCGCGAGCGGCCGCAGCCCCTCGTTCTTGATCTTCCAGCGGCCCGCCATCTGCTCGATGACCAGCTTCGAGTCCATCCGGACGGCCACCGGCGCGCCCTCGCCGCCCAACCGCAGCACGGCCTGCAGGCCGGCGATCAGGCCGCGGTATTCGGCGACGTTGTTGGTCGTGACGCCGATGGCCTCGGCCGCCTCCGCCAGCACCTGGCCGTCGGAGGCGTCCATGACCACCGCGCCGTAGCCGGCGGGCCCCGGGTTGCCGCGGGAGCCGCCGTCCGCCTCGATGACGTAGGAGGTCACAGGCCTGACTCTGCCGTACGTACGAGGATGCGCCGGCACTCCTCACAACGGAGGACGTCGTCGTGGGGCGCGGCCTTGATGCGGTTCATCTCGGCGATGGACAGGGCCACCTTGCACCCCTGGCACCGGCCGCCCCGCAGCATCGCGGCGCCCACGCCGTACTGGTCCTTGAGCTTCTCGTAGAGCGCCAGCAGGTCGGCGGGGATCTCGCCGGAGACGCCGCCCCGGCGACCCTGGACCTCCGAAGCCTCCTTGTCGATCCCCTGGAGCCCCTCGTCGCGGCGGGCCTCGGCGGTGGACAGGGCGGCGGCGAGCTCGTCACGCTGCGTGATCAGGTCGGTGACCTTGGTGTCGGCGGCCTCCCTGCGCTCCATGATCTCCAGCACGACCTCTTCCAGGTCGCCCTGGCGCTTGTGCAGCGAGGCGATCTCGGACTGCAGGCTGGAAAGGTCGCGCGGCGAGGTCACGGCGCCGGAGTCGAGGCGCTTCTGGTCGCGGTCGGCACGCGTGCGCACGGCGTCGACGTCGCTCTCCGCCTTGGCCTGCTCGCGGGCCAGGTCGCCCGCCTCGGTCTCGGCCTCGATCACCTGGGTGGCGACCTTGGCGAACAACTTCGACCGCTCGTCGATCTCGGCCAGCTCGGGCAGGGTGCGGCGGCGATGGGCCAGCCGATCAATCACGGAGTCGAGCTCTGCCAGGTCGAGCAGTCTCTTCTGTGCCTCAGGGGCAGCTTTCATGATCAATATCCTTTTGTCCAAGCATCGGTGACCGTGGCGGAGACGCGCGTTTCAACGGTAACGCCACTCGAGTGCAGGATGGACGCCGCGCTGTCCAGCCAGGGCCACTCGGTCGCCCAGTGCGCGGCGTCGATGAGCGCCGGCCCGCCCGACTCCACGAACTCACTCGCCGGATGATGCCGCAGATCCGCCGTCAGGAACACATCGACCTCGGCCGCCTTGGCCGTGCCGAGCAGGGAGTCACCGGCGCCGCCGCTGACCGCGACGCGGGTGACGGGCCGGTCGAGGTCGCCCGCCACGCGGATGCCCCAGGACGTACGGGGCAGGCCCTTGGACGCCTGCGCCGCGAAGTCGCCCAGCGTCATCGCCGAGGGCAGCTCGCCGATGCGGCCCAGACCCCGCCACGGGTCGTCCGGGAACGGCTGGAGCGGCACCAGGTCGCCCACCAGGCCCACGGCCCTGGCCAGGGCGTCCGACACGCCGGGGTTGGCCACGTCGGCGTTCGTGTGGGCGGTGTAAAGCGATATGTCGTTCTTTATCAGGGTGTGGATCAGGCGGCCCTTCGGCGTGGTCGCGGCCACGCTGGTGGTGCCGCGCAGGTACAGGGGGTGATGGGTGACGATCAGGTCGGCCCGCCACTCCAGGGCCTCCTCGGCCACGGCCGCCACCGGGTCGACCGCGAACAGCACCCGGCGCACCTCCTGCGCCGGATCCCCGCAGACCAGCCCCACGGCGTCCCACGACTCGGCCCGGGCGGGCGGGTAGGCCGCCTCGAGCACCTCGATCACGTTCGTCAACGACACAGCAGCCACCTGCGCAGACTATCGGCACGGGAGAGGGTGTCGGTGGAACGGCGTTCGGCGTAATGTAAGTGAATCCTGACCTGCGGAGGGCGGCATGTCACCAAGCGTCGCGATCGTCGGAGCGGGGTTCGGCGGGCTGTGCATGGCGATCCGGCTCGAACGGGCCGGGATCCGCTCGTACGTGATCTTCGAGAGGGCGGACGACCTCGGGGGCACCTGGCGCGACAACAGCTATCCCGGGGCGGGGTGCGACATTCCCTCGCATCTTTACTCGTACTCATTCGAGCAGTACGCGAGCTGGACCCGCCGTTACCCAGAACAGCCCGAAATTCTTGGATATCTTGAACATTGCGCCGATAAATACGACGTCAGGCGAAAAATCCGGTTCGGCGCGGAAGTCCAGCGCGCCGATTTCGACGGCACCAGGTGGCAGGTGACGAGCGGCGACCGCACCGAGCCGTTCGACGTGGTCGTCACCGGCGCGGGCCAGCTCAACCGCCCCCACCTCCCCGACATTCCGGGAATGTCGAGCTTCGGGGGCGCCTCCTTCCACTCCGCCCGCTGGAACCACACCCACGACCTCACCGGCCGCCGCGTCGCCGTGATCGGGAACGGGTCGTCGGCGGCCCAGCTCATCCCGCGCGTCGCGGAGCAGGTCGAGCGCCTGTCCGTGTTCCAGCGCACCCCGAACTGGGTCATCCCCAAGCCGGACACCACCTTCGGACCGCTGGCCAGGCTGGGGTTCCGCTACGTGCCCGGCCTCCAGCGCGCCTACCGCGAGTGGCTCTACCGGTACGCCGAGGCCACCCTCTATCCCGCGCTCGCCCAGGGCTGGAGCGCGGACCTGCTCAGGAGACGCGCCCTGCGGCACCTGCACGACCAGGTGCCCGACCCGGCGCTGCGGGCCAAGCTCACGCCGGACTACCCGCCGGGCTGCAAGCGGGTCGTCATCGACAGCGCCTTCTATCCCGCGCTGACCAGGCCCAACGTCGACGTGGTGACGGACAGGATCGTACGGATCACGCCCACGGGCGTCGAGACCACCGAGGGCCCGCACGAGGTGGACACGATCGTCTACGCCACCGGCTTCCGGACCACCGAGTTCCTGGCCCCCATGGAGATCACCGGGCGCGACGGCCGCACGCTGGAGGAGCAGTGGAAGGGTGGCCCCGAGGCTTACCTGGGCATCTCCGTGCCGAACTTCCCCAACCTCTTCCTCCTGTACGGCCCCAACACCAACCTCGGCCACAACTCCATCGTCTTCATGATCGAGTGCCAGGTTGAGCACATCATGTCCTGCCTGCCGTACCTGTCCGCCAACGGGCCGATCGAGGTGCGGCCCGAGGTGATGGCGGCCTGGCGCGGGCAGCTCGACGCGGCGATGGCGCGGATGGTGTGGGGCGGCGGCTGCCGGAGCTGGTACAAGACGGCCGAGGGCCGCGTGACGAACAACTGGCCGGGCCCCACCACCCTCTACCGCCGCCTCACCACCAGACCCCCGGCCCCCGCCTACCGCCCCGTCGGCCAGCGGACGCCTTAGCCGCGACGATGCGGGCCCGTATCTGCGGGCCCGCATCCACGAGCCCCGATCTGCGGCCCCGGACCGAGGCTCCGGGTCCCCGCCGACGCCTGACGCCGAGCGCGCGGTACTGCGGAGCGCGCCGCGCCGTCGGACCACGATCCGCCGGCGCGCGTGCGTAAGGGGACGTCCGGCGGGGACGCGCGGGCGTGCGTAGCCGACGTGCGTAAGCGGCCGTGCGTAAGGGGACGTCCGGCAGGGCCGCGCGGGCGTGCGTAAATGGAGGGGTGAACGGTGGTGTGAAGATCAGGGAGTTGCGGGAGATCGACGAGTTCGAGGAGGTCTACCGGCTCTTCGACGACATCTGGCACCCGGCGCCGCACAACCCGCCCGTGACGATAGAGCTGATGATCGGGTTCGCGCACACGGGCAACTACGTGGCGGGCGCGTACGACGAGGGCGGCACGCTCGTGGGCGCCTCGGTCGGGTTCAGGGCGGCGGAGCGGACGCTGCACTCGCACGTGACCGGCGCCGTCATCGGCAGGGGCATCGGCCACGCGCTCAAGTCGCACCAGCGCGAGTGGTGCCTGGGTCAGGGGCTGGAACGGATCACCTGGACGTTCGACCCCCTCGTACGCAGGAACGCGCGCTTCAACCTGGTCAAGCTGGGCGCCATGCCGGAGGAGTACCTGGAGGACTTCTACGGGAAGATGGCCGACGCGATCAACGAGGGGGACGCGTCCGACCGACTGCTGGCCGCGTGGCGCCTCACAGAAACGGCGAAACCCGGCGAACCGCCCGCCGCCGAGGCGCTCCTGTCGGACGAGGGCGGGTGGCCCGTGGCCAAGGAGGCGCGGGGCGGCACGGTGCTCGTGGGGACGCCGGCGGACGTCGAGCGGTTGCGGCGCGAGGACCCGGCGGCGGCCGCGGCTTGGCGGCTCGCCGTGCGTGACGCGCTCGGCCGGCGTATGAAAGCGGGCTGGCGTGTCGTGGGTTTCACCGAACGCGGAGAATACGTGGTCAAGCAGGTTAACTAGGTATTCCACCAGAGTTTGCGGTCTCTGTAATGTGGCGGCTAGGCAACGCTTAGCAAGGAGATTCGCATGGCGGAGTTCACCCCGACCGTTCCCGCGCGAGTCCTACCGTCCGTCACCGTCCGCGACCTGCCCGACCCTCCCCGATCGACCTGGCGCATCATCGGCCCGGGGCTGGTCGGCGCGGGTGTGGGGCTGGCGTCGGGCGAATTCATTCTCTGGCCGTACATCGCCTCCCAAGTCGGGCTCATTTTCGTCTGGGGAGCCGCGATCGGCATCATCACGCAGTGGTTCCTGAACATGGAGATCGAGCGCTACACGCTGGCCACCGGTGAGACCGCGCTCACCGGCTTCAGCCGGATGTGGAAACACTGGGGCCTGGTCTTCGTGGTGATGACGCTCTGCTCGAACCTCTGGCCCGGCTGGGTCACCACGTCCGCGACGATGGTGACGTACCTGACCGGGTCGGGCGCGGGCAGCGTGCGGTGGATCGCCATCGGCATGCTCGTCGTGATCGCACTCGGCCTGACGCTGGCGCCGGTGATCTACACCGCGCTCGAACGGGTCATCTTCGTGAAGATCATCCTGGTGGCCACGCTGATCCTGGTCGCCGTCCTGTTCGCGATCAACGCGGAGAGCTGGGTCCAGCTCGGCAAGGGCCTGACCGTCGGCGCCCGGATCCCGGTGCCGCCGCTGGAGTTCTCGCTGCTGATGGGCGCCATCGCCTACGCCGGCGCGGGCGGCGGCCAGAACCTCTGCCAGAGCAACTGGATCCGCGACAAGGGCTTCGGCATGGGCCTGTACGTGCCGCGCCTGGTCAGCCCGGTGACCGGCCAGGAGGAGGCGGCCGCCTCGACCGGCTTCCAGTTCGCGCCCACCAAGGAGAACCTGGCGCGCTGGCGGCAGTGGTGGCGCTTCGCGAACATCGAGCAGGCCTGGACCTTCGCCGTGGTGTCGTTCCTGACGATCGCGTTCATGTCGATGCTGGCCTACTCCACCGTGTTCGGCCGGGAGGGACTGGCCAACGGCATCCAGTTCCTCAAGGTCGAGGGCGAGGTGCTGCAGGAGGTCGTCGGGCCGTGGTTCGGGGTGCTGTTCTGGGTGATCGGGGCGCTGGCACTGTTCGCCTCCGCCATGGGCATCGTCGACTACACCTCGCGGCTGGCCTCCGACACGATCAAGACGGTCTACCTGCGTGACAAGCCCGTCTCGGTGAACCGCGTCTACTTCTACACCGTCTGGGCGATGGCGCTGATCGGGATCGCCTTCCTGCTGGCGGGCTTCGACCAGCCGCTCATCCTGCTGGTGCTCTCGGCGTGCTTCGCGGCCGTGATGATGTTCGTGTACTCGATCCTGCTGATCATCCTCAACCGGCGGTCGCTGCCCGAGCCCATCAAAGTGCGCTCGTACCGGCTCGGCGCGCTGATCTGGTCGGTGGCGTTCTTCGGCACGCTGACCGTGATGGTCGTCATCCAGCAGGCGGACAAGCTGTTCGGCTGAGAGTGACCTGCCCCCGGAATTGACCTCAACCGGACTTGAGGTTACAGACTCGGCCGCATGGACGTGATCGAGGTGACGAGGTTCGGCGGTCCCGAGGTGCTGGAGGTCCGGCAGGCGCCGGAGCCGGAGGCCGGCCCGGGGCAGGTGCTCATCGGCGTGTCGGTGGTGGACGTGATGTCGCTCGACGCGCAGCTGCGGGCCGGCTGGGGACGGGAGTGGTTCCCCGGCGAGCCACCGTTCGTGCCCGGCACCGGCGTGGCCGGGCGGGTGCTGT
Source organism: Nonomuraea sp. NPDC052116 (assembly GCF_040680035.1). Taxonomy (NCBI): domain Bacteria; kingdom Bacillati; phylum Actinomycetota; class Actinomycetes; order Streptosporangiales; family Streptosporangiaceae; genus Nonomuraea; species Nonomuraea sp. NPDC052116. Next base: position 23,968 of record NZ_JBFAWA010000019.1, read on the forward strand.
CGGTGGGCGACGGGGTGGACGGCGCGTGGGCGGGGCGGCGGGTGGCCGCGTTCCTGCCCGGCGGCGGCGCGTACGCCGAGCGGGTCGTCGCCGACGTCGAGACGGTGGTCCCGGTGCCCGACGAGGTGCCTCTGTGGTGGGCGGCCGCGCTGATCCAGGTCGGGCCCGCGGCCCTGAGCCTGGTGGCGGCGGCCGAGCTGAAGCCGGGGACGCGGGTGCTGGTCACGGGGGCCGGTGGCGCGCTGGGGCTGCCGATCGTGGGGCTGGCGAGTGCGGCGGGGGCCCGGGTGACGGCCGCCGCCCGCGGCGCGGCGAAGCGGGCCGCGGCCCTGGGCATGGGCGCGGCGGAGGCCGTCGGCTACGACGAGCTCGGCGGGCCCTTCGACGTGGTGTTCGACGGGGTCGGCGGGGAGGTCGGCGGCGCCGCGTACGAGCTGGTCGAGCCCGGCGGCACGTTCTTCGCCTACGGCGTGCCCAGCGGCTCGACCGCCCGGATCGAGCCCGGGGCCGCGCGGGTGGTGGGCATGGAGCAGGTCCAGTTCGCGCCGGACGAGTTCCGGCGGCTGGCCGGGCGGGCCCTGGAGCACGACATCCTGACGACCGTCGTGGGGCTGGCCGTGCCGCTGGAACGCGCGCACGAGGCCCACGCCGCCCTGGGGAGCCGCGAGCTGGTCGGCAAGGCGGTCCTGCTGGTCACCGCCCAGGCCGCCCGTTACCGCGCCCACGGCGGTCCGGAGGTGCTGGCCCTGGAGGAGATCCCGCTCCCCCAGCCCGGCCCGGGACAGGTGCGGATCGCGGTCCGCGCGGCCGGGGTCAACCCCATCGACTGGAAGCTCCGCCGCGGCCTCATGGGCGCGCCCCTCGGGGAGCCTCAGGGCACCGGGCTCGAACTGGCCGGGACGATCGACGCCCTCGGCCCCGGGGTGACCGGGTGGCGGCTGGGCGACGCGGTGTTCGGGCAGGTCGAGGGAGGTGCCGCCGCCACGCACGCGATCGCGGACGCGGGGCTGCTGGCGGCCAAGCCGGACGATCTGACGTACGAGGAGGCCGCCGCGCTGCCCGTCGCCGTCGAGACGGCCCGGCGGGCGCTGGGCGGGCTGGGCCTGGAGAAGGGCCAGACGCTGCTGATCCACGCGGTCGCGGGCGGCGTCGGGCTGGCGGCCGCGCAGCTCGCCCTCGCCGCGGGCGCCCGGGTCGTCGGGACGGCCGGCGAGCGCCACCACGCCTTCCTGCGCGGCCTCGGCGTCCACCCGGTCACGTACGGCGAGGGCCTGGAGGAGCGCCTGCCCGGCCCCGTCGACCGGGTGCTGGACGCCTCGGGCAGAGGCGAGCTGGAGCTGTCGGTGAAGCTGGCCGGCGACCCCGCCAACGTGATCACCATCGCCGACCGGGCCGGCGCGGCCGAGCTCGGCGTGCGCTTCTCGTCCGGCGGCGCGAAGGGGCCGGTGGACCACCAGAACGTCCGGATCCCCATCGCGGAGGCGTTCCCCCTGGAGCGGATCGCCGACGCGCACCGGCTCAGCGAGGACGGCCACTTCCTGGGCAAGATCGTGGTGAACACGGAAGGGGCCTTGCCGCGATAGCGCGGCACACTGGTCTCCATGCTGGAAACCTCGGCCCGCCTGCTGAAGCTCCTGTCCCTGCTCCAAGCCCGCCGGGACTGGACCGGCCCCGAGTTGTCGTCCCGGCTCGGGGTCTCCACCAGGACGATCCGCAACGACGTCGAGCGGCTGCGCACGCTGGGCTACCCCGTGCACGCCACGCCCGGGGTCGCGGGCGGCTACCGGCTGGGCGCCGGGGCCTCGCTCCCGCCGCTGCTGCTCGACGACGAGGAGGCCGTCGCGGTGGCGGTCGGGCTGGGCCGGGCGGCCGGGGGCGGCGTCGAGGGCATCGAGGAGACCTCCGTGCGCGCCCTGGCCAAGCTGGAGCAGGTGCTCCCGTCCCGGCTGCGCCGCCGGGTGAACGCGCTCAACACCTACACCGTGCAAATACCGGGGCAAATACCGGGTGACGTGCCCGCCGTACCCCCCGAGGTGCTGACCACGATCGCGAACGCGGCCCGCGACCACGAGCGGCTGCGCTTCGACTACACCGGCCACGACGGGGCGACGGCCGTGCGGAACGTGGAGCCGCTCCGTCTGGCGCACCGGCGCGGCCGCTGGTACCTCGTGGGGTACGACGTCGAGCGGCAGGGCTGGCGCACGTTCCGGGTGGACCGGGTGCGCCCGCGTACCCCGGCCGGGCCCAGGTTCACCCCGCGCGAGCCGCCGGAGGGCGGCGACGTGGCGGCGTACGTGGAGAAGGGCGTCAACACGGCGACGTGGCGCCACCGGGCCACGGTGCTGGCGCACGCCCCGGCCGACCGGCTGGCCCACCTGCCGGCGGGGCTGGAGGTGGAGCCGGTGGACGAGGCCACCAGCCTGGTCAGGCTGGGCGGCGACAATCCGGACAGCATGGCCGTGTGGATCGGGTTCATGGGCGTGGACTTCGAGGTGCTCGACCCGCCCGAGCTGGCCGAGGCCGTGCTGAGGCTCTCCGAACGCTACCGGCGGGCGGTCAGCGAACGGTAGGGCTCCGGTCAGCGGCCGGCCTCAGGCTCGGCGGCATGAAGAACATGACGCGGGTGGCGGGCGGCAAGGACGATTTCCAGCTCGTGCACCATCTCACGCTCAAAGGCAGCCAGTTCGAGATCGGCAGGGCGCTCACCGAGGAGGCCCGGCGGCTGGGCTGGGCCCCCACGCCGGCCGACCCGGCGGTGAACCGGGCCCGCAGGACGTGGTTCGAGCGGCACTGGCCGCAGCACCACGCCCGCATGGACGGCGCGGCGGCGGTCCTCGGCCTCGACCCCGACCAGGACGATCTGGCCCTCGACGGGCTGAACTACGTCCCCGAGGGCACCGGCTGCTCGGCCCTGTGGATCCCGCCGTCGGCCGCCGCGGACGGCCACGGCCGGATGGGCCGCAACTACGACTTCTTCCCCATGACCAGCAGCGAGGTGATGGGCACCGAGCCCAGGCCGGGCGAGCTGCCGATGGCCTCGCGTCCCTACGTGATCACGACGGTGCCCGACGAGGGGCCGGCCTCCACCGTGATCACCATGTCGAACCTCGACGGCTGCATGGACGGCATCAACTCGGCCGGCCTGGCGGTCGTGCTGCTGGTGGCCGACTTCGAGCACGCCGCGCCGCCGGAGCACGTGTCTCCGCAGGTCGGGGTGGGGAGCGTGCAGCTGCCCAGGTTCCTGGTCGACACCTGCGAGAACGTGGAGCAGGCCAAGCAGGCGCTCCTGGGCGCCAAGCAGTACGACCACGGCACCTCCCTGCACTACCTGGTGGCCGACGCCCACGGGCAGGCGTTCGTGTGGGAGCGCGGCAGGGACGGCGGCGAGCACATCGTCCAGCTCGGCGACGGCCCGCTCTGCGTCACCAACCACCTGCTGCACCGCCACCCCGACCCGATGAACCTGCCCGAGGACACCCCGGGCAGCTTCCGGACCTACGAGCGGCTGCGCACGCTGTACGAGCGCAGCAAGGGCGCCGCCGTGTCACCGCGGGAGCTGCGCGACCACCTGCGCGCGGTCCGGCAGGCCGAGGACCCGGCCCTGCCGTTCCGCACGTTGTGGACGACCGTCTTCGACACCGCCGACCGCACCCTGTCGGCCCGCTTCTACCTGGGAGACGGCCGGCGCTACAGCGAGGAGCTGGTCTTTCACCCCTCCGACAGGTAGTCCTCGCGCACCTTGGAGCGCGACAGCTTGCCCGTGGGCGTGCGCGGCAGCAGGGAGCGGTATTCGATCTCCTTCGGGTGCTTGAACCTGGCGATGCGCGGCCCGCAGTGCTCCAGCAGCTCGGCGGTGAGTCCGGGGCCGGGCGTGACCCCTTCGGCGGGCTGGACGAGGGCCACCACGTGGTGGCCCCACTCCTCGTCCGGCACCCCGATGACGGCCACGTCCGCCACCGCCGGGTGCTCGAGCAGGGCGGCCTCGATCTCGGCGGGGTAGATGTTGACCCCGCCGGAGACGATCAGGTCGGTCCGCCGGTCGCACAGGAACAGGTAGCCGTCCTCGTCCAGGTAGCCGATGTCGCCCGGCGAGTACCACTCCCCCAGCATGCTGGCGGCCGTCTTCGCCGGGTCCTTGCGGTACTCGAACGTGCCCATGGCCGACTTGACGTAGATCAGGCCGGGCTCGCCGACCGGCAGCTCGGCGCCGTCCTCGTCCACGATCTTGGCCTCGAACGTGGGCACCGGCCGCCCCACCGTGCCGGGCCTGGCCAGCCAGTCGTGCGGCTTGACCGCGAAGGCGATCGTCGACTCGGTGGAGCCGTAGTACTCGTACAGCACCGGCCCCCACCAGTCCATGATCTGCTGCTTGACCGCGACGGGGCAGGCGGCGGCGGTGTGGATGACCTGGCGCAGGCTCGACACGTCGTACTTGCCCCTGACCTCCTCCGGCAGCTGCAGCATGCGGTGGAACATGGTCGGCACCATCATCGCGTTGGTGACCCGGTAGCGCTCGACGAGCTCCAGGATCGTCACCGGCTCGAACTTGGGGGCGACGACCACGGTGTGCCCGAGGTGCAGCGCGAACTGGGTGTGCGCGCACGGCGCCGAGTGGTACATCGGCGAGGTCACCAGATGGACGTCGTCGCCCGGCCTGAGGTCCACCACCTCGCCGAGGAACCACTGGTAGGCGGGCACCATCTGCTCGGGCGCGACGCCCGGCAGCGGCCGCTGCACGCCCTTGGGGAAGCCGGTGGTGCCGGAGGTGTACCACATGACCGCCCCGGACGTCCGCTCGCCGGGCGCGTCGGCAGGCTGCCCCTCGGCCAGCCCCGCCGTGCCGATCTCCCCGCCGGGTACGGCGTGGTCGGGCCCGGTGACCACGACCTTGGCGTCGCAGTCGGCCAGGATGTACGCCACCTCCGACGCCGTCAGGTGCCAGTTGATCGGCACGTAGTAGAGCCCGATCTGCGCGGTCGCCATGACCATGACGATGGCGTCGATGCCGTTGGGCAGCACGCCCGCCACCACGTCGCCGGTGCCGAGCCCGCGGGCCCTGAGGCCGTGCGACACCTGGTTGACCCGGGCGAGCAGCTCGCCGTAGGACGTCCTCGTGCCGTCGGAGTCGATCACCGCGAGGCGGTCCGGGTCGGCGGCGGCGATGGCGTAGAAGCCCGGCAGCTGGCTGACATCCATTTAGAGCTCCAGCAGTTGCGCGAGACGGGCGCGGTGGATGCGGGGCGGGCCGAGCAGCACCTCGTCCGCCTTGGCCCGCTTGTAGAACAGATGCGCGTCGTGCTCCCAGGTGAAGCCGATGCCGCCGTACAGCAGCAGGTGGTCGCGGGCCACCTCGAAGCAGGCGCGGCCGACGTAGGCCTGGGCGAGGGCGGCGGCGCCGGGCAGCTCCTCCGGCGACTCGTCGGCGGCCCAGGCGGCGTACCTGACGATGGACTCGGCCTGTTCGAGCTTGCAGTGCATGTCGGCCAGCTTGTGCTTGACGCCCTGGTAGGAGCCGATGTACCGGCCGAAGGTGACGCGGATCTTGGCGTAGGCCACGATGGCGTCCAGCGCCGCCCGCATCACGCCGAGCTGCTCGGCCGCCAGCGCCACGCACAGCCGGTCGCCGACCTCCGGCGCCGGCCCCAGCACGCGGGCGGGCGCGCCCTCCAGGACCACCCGCGCCTGGCCGCGCGTCAGGTCGAGCGTCTCCAGCGGGGTCCTGGTGACGCCGGGCCCGGCCAGCTCGACGGCGACCAGGAGCTCGCCGTCGCCACCGCGCGCGGGCGCCACCAGCACGTCGGCCTCCATGCCGCTGAGCACCTGCGCCAGCGTGCCGCGCACGGCCCCGCCGTCGAGGTCGACGGGGGCCTGGGCGAGCGTGGCCGTGGTGCGGCCCTCCGCGATGGCGGCGAGCAGCTCCTTGTCGGGGGTGCGGGTCAGGGCGATCGCGGCGAACGCGGTGGCCAGGAACGGCCCGGGCAGCAGGGCCGCGCCCGTCTCCTCCAGCGCGACCGCCAGCTCGGCCAGTCCCGCGCCCGCGCCGCCGTACTCCTCGGCGATGATCAGGCCCGCCAGGCCCAGCTCGCCGTTGAGCCTGGCGTACACCTGCGGGTCGTAGCCCTGCCGCGCCTTGGACAGCGGCGAGGCGGCGCCCAGGAAGGCGCGCACGGCCTCGCGCAGCTGCCGCTGCTCCTCATCGAGTACGAGCTTCACCCCTGCGTCCCCACCTTCAGGTCCTTGAACGGCACGGTCTTGTCCATCCGGGGCTCCGGCGGCAGGTTGAGCACGCGGTCGCCCACGATGTTACGCATGATCTCGTTGGTGCCGCCGCCCAGCGACATGGCCGGGGCCATCGAGATCGCCTGCGCGAGCGGGGAGTCGCCCAGGGCGGCCTCCGGGCCGGCGAGCCGCGTGGCCAGGTCTGCCTGGAACATGGTCAGCTCGGCCAGCAGCAGCTTGGCGGCGCTGCCCCGGGCGCCGGGGAAGATCCCCGCCTCGGTCTCCTGGGCCAGCCGCTGGTTGAACAGCGCCAGGGCGCGGCTGCGGATGTGCAGCTCGACCAGCTCGTCGCGGACCAGCGGGTCGCCGGTGTCGACCACCCGGCGCAGCGCCTCCAGCGAGGTCGGGTCCTCCTTCTGACCGCTCATGCCCACGCCCGCCGAGATCGACAGCCGCTCGTGCAGCAGGGTCGTGACGGCCACGCTCCAGCCGTCGTTGACCTCGCCGACGCGGTGCTCGTCGGGGACCGGGACGTCGTCGAAGAAGATCTCGTTGAAGTTGGACCTGCCGGTCATGTCCTTCAGCGGCCTGACCGTGACCCCGGGGTGGTGCATGTCCACCACGAACATGGTCAGCCCCTTGTGCTTGGGCACCTCCACGTCCGTGCGGGCCAGCAGCAGGCCCCAGTCGGCGTGGTGGGCGACCGAGGTCCACACCTTCTGGCCGTTGACGATCCAGTGGTCGCCGTCGCGCTCGGCCCTCGTCTGCAGGCCGGCCACGTCGCTGCCCGCGCCCGGCTCGGAGAAGAGCTGGCACCAGATCTCCTCGCCGCGCAGCAGCGGCCGGACGAACCGCTCGCGCTGGGCGTCGGTGCCCCGGTCGACCAGCGTGGGCCCGGTCATGCCGAGGCCGATCGAGAAGACGTACGTGGGGAGGGTGAAACCGCGGGCCTCGGCGGCGAACGCGCGCTCCTCCGCCTGCGTCAGCCCCTGGCCGCCCCACTGCTCCGGCCACGTGATGCCGGAGTAGCCGGCGTCATGGAGCTTGGCCATGAATTCCTTGGCCCGGGCGATCGGGTCTCCCCCGGGCCGGTCGTCCGCCGGGACATTTTCCTGCAGCCAGGTCCTGGCGGACCGCCGATAGTCAGCAAGGTTCACTTCGACTCCTTGGCATCAGTGCTCACTTACTCTAGTCAGGCGACCGGATGCCGCATAGAGCACTGTTCTGCAGGTCTTTTGGCGTGATTTATCACCGAATCTCCGATAATTGGATGTAGAGGCACGTACTGTGATCATCTGATCACGGGGGGATTGGGTGTGATCGAACGGCTGGGCCGGTCCATTCGCGCGCGCCTGGCGCTGTTCGCCAGCGTCGCCATGGCACTGCTGTGCCTGGCGGCGGGCTCGTTCTTCCTGTGGGTGGGGCGCAACACCGCCGTCGACATCCGCACGAGAGAGGTGACCACCGCGGCGCTGCACGTGGGCCACGACATCCAGCGCAATCACCTGCGCCCCCTGCCCCACTTCGATCTGAAGGGCATCCAGGTCGTCGACCCGACCGGTCGCGTGGTGGCCTCGACGCCGAACCTGGAGGGCAAGCCGCGCCTGACCGCCGTGGTGCCCGACCCGAACAGCCCCAGCCGCACCGACCTGCTGTGCGAGCTGCCCGAGCTCGGCGACGAGTGCCACATCACGGCCGCCGTCCGGGTCTACGACGAGGCCGGCGACTGGTTCGTCTACGCCTACGACTCCACGGTGCCCTGGTACATCCACCCCTCCGTGATCGCCGCGCTGATCGTGCTGACCGTGCTGCTGGTCGCGATCACCTGGTTCGGCGTGTCCAAGGTGGTGGCCAGGACGCTCGCGCCGGTGAACCAGATCACCCGGCGGCTGACCGACATCAACTACGGCGACGAGATCATGCGCGTGCCCGTGCCGGAGAAGGCCGAGGAGATCAAGGCGCTCGCGGATGCCGCCAACTTCATGCTCGCGCGGCTGGAGGCCGCGATGGAGCAGCAGCGCCGGTTCGCCTCCGACGCCTCGCACGACCTGCGCAGCCCGATCACCGCCATGCGCGCCGAGCTCGAGGCGGCGATGCTCGCACCCGAGGAGACCGACTGGTGCGAGACCGGCGGCAAGCTGATGGCCAGCCTCGACCGGCTGCAGAACATCGTCGCCGACCTGCTGACGCTGGCCAGGCTCGAAGCGGGCGCCCCGTCGCGGCTCGAGTCCGTCGACCTGGCCGAGCTGGTCGCCGCCGAGACCACCAGGCCGCGGTCGAAGAAGATCGTCACCGCGCTGCAGCCCGGCGTGGTCGTCACGGGCAACCGGCTCAAGCTGGCCCGCCTCCTGACGAACCTGCTGGACAACGCCGAGCGGCACGCCGAGAGCACGATCATCGTGACCCTGCGCCGGAACGAGCAGGCCCTGCTCGAAGTGCTCGACGACGGCGCGGGCATCGCGCCGGACCAGCGCGAGGTGGTCTTCAGGCGGTTCACCCGGCTGGACGCCTCACGCAGCCGCGACGCCGGCGGCACCGGGCTGGGCCTGCCCATCGCCCGCGAGATCGCCCAGGCCCACAACGGCACCCTCACGATCGAGGACTCCGACATCGGCGCACGCTTCGTGCTGCGATTGCCGATACGAAAGGAGTGAATGTGGGTATGAGAAATTTTCCGCCCCTTGATGGATCTCTGGGCGCGCACGATTACTATGCATCGGAGGTGAGTTACTCGCTGTGACTTCAGGGTTCAGCCGATTACGGCGCGAGGATTTACTGAAGACGGCCTGCGAGGTCATCGCGGAGCGCGGGTTCGGGCATACCCGGACCATTGACATCGCCAGAGCCGCCGGGGTGAGCCAGGCGCTGCTGTTCTACCACTTCGAGACCAAGGATCGGCTGTTCGCGCAGGCTTTCACCTACGCCGCCCGCCAGCATCTCCACTCGCTCGAACACATCGAGGAGTCCAAGGGCACGCCGCTCGAACGGCTGCGCACCCTGCTCAGGCTCTCCTCCCCGGCGATCCCCACCGAGGGATGGCGGCTGTGGATCGACGCGTGGTCCGAGGCGATGCGCAACCCGGAACTGGAGGAGATCTCGCGCCGCCTCGACTCCCGGGGCCGGCTGGTCATGCGCGCGATCATCGAGGCGGGCGTGTCGTGCGGCGAGTTCAAGTGCGACGACCCCGACGCTTCCACGTGGCGGATTCTCGCGCTCGTGGACGGGCTCGCGATCCAGACGCACGCGCATCCCAAGGTGCTGACCAGGCGCAAGGTGAACACGCTGATCCGTACGGCCGCCGCGGCCGAGCTCGGGCTCTCCGCGGAAACCCTGTGACCCTCCCCTCTTCCGACGCTATTGGATGCTCCGTACAATTAGCGGCGAGGAGAGGAGCACGTGATGGCATCCGCACCGAGCTCTGCCGCCGCCCGCGAACGCGACGAGCAGGTCGCCAGCAGGAGCGCCTACCGAGCGGTCATCGAACGGCTCTCGAAGGCGTCGGTCGACAAGCACTGGGAGCCGTACCGGGACATCCCGTGGGATGACCCGGAGTTCGCCGTGGACCCGGCGGATCCCCGCTGGGAACTGCCGGAGGTCGACAAGCTGGGCGGCCATCCGTGGTACCGCAGCCGCCCGCCCGAGGTGCGGGCGGCGATCGGGCTGTGGCGGGTGGCCACCGCGATGAAGGTCGGGCTGCAGTTCGAGAACCTGCTCAAGCGCGGGCTGCTCAACTACGCCTACCGGCTGCCGAACGGGTCACCGGAGTTCCGGTACGTCTACCACGAGACCATCGAAGAGGGACATCACGGGATGATGTTCCAGGAGTTCGTGAACCGCACCGGCTTACCGATCCGCGGGATGCCCGGGCCGCTGTCGCTGATCGCGCAGGTGGCTCCGTGGATCCCGCTGATCTCGACGGAGCTGTTCTTCGTGTTCGTGCTCGGCGGCGAGGACCCGATCGACCACGTGCAGCGCAAGGTGCTGAAGGACGAGCGGGCGCATCATCCGCTGGAAGAGACGATCATGCGGATCCACATCGCGGAGGAGGCCAGGCACATCTCCTTCGCCCGGCACTACCTGCGCAACCGGGTGCCCCGGATGCCCGCGTACCGGCGGCTCCTGCTCGGGGTCATCTCCCCCGTCATCCTGGGCGTGATGGCCCGGATCATGCTGGCGCCCCCGGGGCCGATGATCCGGCGCTTCCGCATCCCGGCCCACGTGGTCGCCGACATCTACCTGCGCAATCCCGCCGCCAAGCAGGAGATCCGCGACTCGGTGGGCAGGACGCGGGAGCTGTGCACGGAGATCGGCCTGATCAACCCGGTCACCCGGCGGATCTGGCGGGCGATGGGCATTTAGCCGGTCGGCCGCCGGGCGATCAGCACCTCGGTGACCTCGGTGTGCTCCCATGTCCCCGAGGGGTCGAGGTCGAGCAGCGCCTTCCTGGCCGCCTCCTTGAACGGCTCCAGCCGGTCGCCGAGGCGGGCCGGGGAGCTGTAGGAGTAGGACAGCTGCAGGCCGATCACGGCGTCCACGTCGTAGGTCAGGCGGTGCTCGTACGTGGCGGACTCCAGGTCGCCGAACGGCGTGGTGACCAGCACGTCGTGGGGGTGCTCGCCGCTGACCTGGAAGGAGCCGGTGGCCGTGAACGTGTTCGCGTCGAACTCCTCGCGCACCCGGCGCATCGTCGCCTCCCAGGGCTCCTCCTGGGGTTCGCGGCCCGGGCCGAGGAGGGCCACGACCCCGCCGGGCGGCAGCAGCTCGTCCAGATCGGCCAGCACCGCGCGGCGGTCCATCCAGTGGAACGACCTGCCCATGACGATGTGACCGAACGCCGGGAGCTCGCGCAGCCTCGTCGAGTCGCCGCGCAGCCACCGGATGTTCCGCACCTCCGCCGCCAGCCCTCTGCCCGTCTCCAGCATCCCCTCGTCGGGATCGACGGCCAGGATCTCGCGCACGCCGGGCGCCAGCGGGATCGCCACCGTGCCGGGACCGCAGCCGAGGTCGAGCACGGTGCTGTCCGGGCCGAACGTCCTCGCCAGGTGCTCGATCGCCTGATCCCCGTGGTCGGACCGGTACTTCGCGTAGTAGGGGGCCGTGCCGGCAAACAGGTCTGTCATGGATGGGACCATATACGGGTTCGTTTCGTCGTTGCTGGAAGGTTTTGATCTTTGAGGCGGCTACTCACGGTCCTGCTGCTCGCCTTCGCCGCCGCCGGGATCGCCCCTCCCGCGGCGCAGGCGCACAACGTGCTCCTCAGCAGCGACCCCAAGGACGGTGCCACGTTGCCGGCCGCGCCGGCGCGGGTGACGCTGGTGTTCGACCAGGCGGTGCGGCAGGGCTACGCGCAGGTGGGCGTGACGGGCCCGGACGGGTCCTCGTGGACGGACGGGTCCGCGGAGGTCGCCGCCGAGCGGGTGTCGGTACGCGTCAAGCCGCTGCCGTCCGGGGGCGCGTACACGGTGGGCTACCGGATCCTGTCGGCCGACGGCCACCCGGTCACCGGCAAGATCACCTTCACCCTCGCGGCCGGGACCGGGACCGGTGGCCCGGCCCAGAACACGGGTCAGGCCGCCACCGGGCAGGCGCCGCAGGACGCGAGCGCGCAGGCCGCCGAGGCGGCCGCCAACGGCGGCGCGGGCATGGCCGTGGTGTGGATCGTGGGCGCGCTGCTGCTGCTCGCCGCCGGCACGGCGGTGGCGCTGCGCCGCCCCCGCCCGGCCGCGCCCGCCCCGGGCTCCGCCGGAGGGGCCCGGCCGAATGCTGGGCCCGATGCCGCCGGCGAAGAGGCCCGGGCATGACCGTCACCGCGCCTCCCCTCCCCCGGCAGCGGGTCGGCGGGCGGCTGGTGGCCGGGGCGTTCGGCGTCTGCGCGGTCGTCGCCGCGGTGGCGGCGAGCACGTTCACCGCGCAGGAGGCCGTCCCCGGCATCCCCATGCCCGGCCCGCTGGTGTCCTTCGGCCTGCCCGTCGTGCGGGTGCTGCTCGACCTGGCCGCCGTCGCCGTGGTCGGGCTGAGCCTGCTGCCCAAGCTGCTCGGGTTCGACGCCCCCGAGCGGACCGAGCCCGTCATGCTCAGGGTGCGGCCGCTGGCCGTGCTGGCCGCCTGGGCGTGGGCGATCTGCGCGCTGCTCACCATCGTGTTCCAGACGGCCGAGCTGAATCCCGGCAGCGTGCCCACGTTCGGGATGATCGCCGGCTACGTCGAGACCGTCGGCACCGGTCAGGGGCTGCTGTTCAGCGCGGCGTGCGCGCTGGCGGCGGCCGGCATCGGGCTCATGGCGGTGCGGTTCGGTGAGAAGGTGCCGGCCGAGCTGCGGGTGATCGTGGCGCTGTTCGGGCTGCTGCCCATCCCCGTCACCGGGCACGCCGTCAACTCGATCTGGCATGACCCCATCATGGTCTCGATGGAGATCCACGTGATGGGCGCGGCGGCGTGGGCGGGCGGGCTGGCGGCCACGGCCATATTCCTGGCGCCGCACCGGGAGCTGCTGGCCGTGGTCCTGCCCAGGTTCTCCAGGATCGCCACGGTGTGCCTGCTCCTGGTCGGGCTGTCAGGGCTGGTCAACGGGCTCGGCACGATGGCGCTCACCCCCGGCGTGACGCTGCCCGACGCGTTACTGACCAGCCACTACGGCGTGCTGGTGGTGATCAAGACGGTCCTGGTGGCGGCGCTGGTGCCGCTGGCCGCCCACATCCGCTTCCGCCTGATGCCCGCCGTCCGCGCAGGCCGGGCCACCGCCCTGGTGGGCTGGGCGGCGGCCGAGGTGGGCGTGATGGGGCTGGCCTACGGCGTGGCGGTGGCGATCACCCGGGCCTCGATCGGCTGAGACCCGCGCCGCCTGGCGGCCAGCCACTCGACCGCCAGCCAGACGACCAGCAGGCCGAGCCCCGCCCAGACGGCCGACGACGTGGCCAGTGGGGGCGCTCCGAGCAGCCCCTTCTGGCCCTTGATCGCGCTGTACACGCCGCCCATGATCGCGCTCTGCGCCACCAGCGCGCCGTAGGCGGCGGCCGTGACGCCGACGCTCCCGAGCACGGCCCGTACGTACGGCATGCGCACCAGGAACGCGAGGTCCACCACCAGCCCCGCCACGACCAGGAAGAACGGCACCGCCGACGGCGGGAACCCGGTGAACGTCAGCAGCGGCCAGAGCACCGTGCGGACCCCCACATAGGCGCCCGCCACCAGCGTCGCGGCCCCGAACCTGCCGATCAGCAGCCTGGCCACGACCAGCACCGACAGGCCGACGACCACCGCGTAGACCGGATAGAGGAGGTCGGGGACGGGCAGCGAGAACGCGACCATCATCGCCCGGTCCACCGGCCGCCCCATCTGGTGGGCCGCGAACTGGAGCAGGATCTGCTCGGCATAGGTCGCGTGGTTGTCCCAGGCGCCGATCGACAGGATGCCGTACTCTTGGTGCTGCTCGGGGAAGTGCACGTTCTCCAGGAAGAACGCGAAGAACGCGCCCAGCACGACGGTCCGCTCCCGCCCGGGCGGCGCGCCCATGAACCAGCCGCGGAGCACGCCCGCGATCATGAAAAACGTTCCAAGATAGAGCATGATGTGCGACGGGCTCCACGAGGTGATGTCGAGCCCGTTGACCCGGTGGTTGATCAGGTCGAGCGGGACCGCGACCAGGAAGATCCCGGTGCCCCACTGGATCAGCCGCAGCGCCGCCTTGTCCACGCCGTAGCCGGTGTATCCGTGGATGATGGTCAGCGCGACGGCGATGGCCGTGCCGGCGGAGTTGAGCAGGTGGGGCGGGGCGAGGTCGTCCCGCAGCCACTTGAAGTGCCACGAAACGTCCCACGCCGAGCCGAGCAGCTTGAGCGTGAACGCCACCAGCCAGCCGAAATAGAGCACCCTGAACAGATCCTGCGGCGTCTCACGCCCCGCCTGGCCCCTGGTCCAGTACGGCAGGGCCCACTCGGCGGCCCTCTTGAGAGATGCTGGAGACTTCACGGGAGTGAATCTTACGGTTCCCTGCGTTGAGCTGTTGCTGGGGTAATGCCAGGCAATGTCTTGGCAGGTCAGGCTACCGCCGAGGCCCGCAGGGTGTACAGGAGCGGGATCCTGGGGGCGCCCTCCGGGAGCCGGAAGCCCTCCTGGCCGTCGACCAGCGTGCCGAAGCGGCGGAAGTACGTGCGGTCGTGCTCGCGCAGGAACGCGACCCGCAGGCCCGCCGCCGCGACCGCGCTGACGACCTCGCCGATCCCGTGCTGGAACTGCACGGAAGTCTGGTGCTCCAGGATTTCGCTGCCGGTGTAGGTGTGCGGGTACTCCCAGACGTGGGGGCCTCGGTCGAAGTAGTCGGTGGTGACGGTGGTGCCCGTCTCGTCGTCCATGGTGTCGGCGAACGGATGGAATTCGGCGAGATAGAGGAATCCGCCCGGCTTGAGCAGCGCGGCGACCGTCCGCGCCCAGGCGGTGAGGTCGGCCAGCCACACCAGCGCGCCGAGGCCGGTGTAGACGATGTCGTACGTGGCCCCGCCGAGCGCCTCGACCGCGTCGTAGACGTCGGCGGTGACGAACTCCGCCGGGATGCCGCATTCGGCGGCGATGGCCCTGGCCTGCTCGATGGCGGCCGCGGAGAAGTCGAGTCCGGTCACCTCGGCGCCGAGCCTGGCCCAGGCCAGGGTGTCCAGGCCGAAGTGGCACTGCAAGTGCAGCAGGCGGCGGCCGCTCACGTCGCCGACCTCGTCCCGCTCGAACGCCCGCAGCGGGCTCCGGCCCGCCTTGAAGCCCTCGACGTCGTAGAAGTCGCTGGCGACGTGGATGGGGACCCGTCCGTCCCAGTTGGCCCTGTTGACGTCCAAGTAGTCCATGGGAGGGCAGCGTAGGCGAGCCCCCGATCCCGCCGCCGCTGGTTTTCGGTCAGGGGCGCCTTCTCGTCAGCCGTACCGGGAGGTGCTTGAGCCCGTTCTGGAAGTTGGACGTCAGCCGTCGCGGGCTGCCCGCCGGCTCGACGTCCCACTCGCGCAGCAGCTCCGTGAACGCCGAGCGGAACTGCGCGCGGGCCAGGTGGGCGCCGAGGCAGACGTGCGGGCCGAACCCGAAGCTGACGTGGTCGTTCGGGGTACGGGCGATGTCGAAACGGTCGGGGTCGGGGAAGACCGACGGGTCGCGGTTGGCGGAGGCGTGGTAGACGACCACCTTGTCCCCGGCGAGGATGCGCCGGCCGCCCAGGGTGAGATCGCGCGTGGCCGTCCGCCGGAAGTGCATGACGGGAGGCCAGAAGCGGAGCATCTCCTCGATGGCGGAGCCGAGCAGCGACGGGTCCGCGCGCAGGCGGGCCAGCTCCGCGGGGTGCTGCAGGAGCGTGAGCAGCCCTCCGGGGATGCCGTTGCGCAGGGTCTCGTTGCCCGCGACGGCGAAGAGGAAGAACATGTTCTCGAACTCGGCCTCCGTCAAGCCGCCCTTCCGCATGGCCGACATGACGGACTCGCCGTCCACGGGGGCCTCGGCCAGGGCGTGCGCGTAGGCGAACATGTCGGTCAGCGCGGCCTTCGAGCGCGGGTTCACCCCGGGCGCGAGCTCCGGCCTGGACGCGACGGCCAGGCGGCCCATCGGGGTGAGCGACTCGACGCCGGCCGTGGACAGGCCCGCGTAGTCGGCGTCCTGGTAGCCGATCACGCGCGACGCCCAGTCGTACAGCAGCCGCATGTCCTGCGCCGGGACCCCCATGACGTGGGCCAGCGTCCACACGGGCAGGTCGGCGGCCACCTCCACGAAGTCGCACTCGCCCGGCGCGAACAGCGCCGCGGCCCGCCCGGCGATCGTGCGCTCCAGGGCTCGCACGGCCCGCGGGGTGAAGGCCGCCGCCACGATCCTGCGCAGCCTGGAGTGGTCGGGCGGGTCCATGTTCAGCATCTGGACCTGCACGAACGCCAGATCGCCCGGGGTGTCGGGGTCGCGGAGCTGGGTGGCGCCGAGCCGCGAGGAGAAGTCCTCGGGGCTGCGCAGGACGTGTTTGACGTCGGCGTGCCTGAACACCCCCCAGTAGCCGGGCCCTTCCCGCCACGGGCCGACGGCGGGCTCCGGGATCCGGCAGACCGGGGACTCCTCCCGCAACGCGGCGAACAGGTCGTACGGGACGGCCGACTCGTACGTGGCCGGCATGAACACCTCGACCACCGGCCGCCCGCTCGCACCCGCCATGCCACCCACCCCCGCGCTCGTCCATCGTGGCTCCGCCCTATACCGGCACCCTGACACGACGCAAGCGATCGAGCCAGGCGCGGCGCGGCGCTGCGGCGGGCATCATGAGCGCGTGACTCCAGCAGACGCAGAGGCGATCCTCCAGGAATACTTCGCCCCCTGGATCCAGCGGCTCGGGTTGCGCGTGGAGGAGGTGGGCGAGCGCCACGCCGTCGTACGGCTCCCGTGGTCCGACGACCTGGCCCGGGAGGGCGGCGGGCTGTGCGGCCAGGCGATGATGGCGGCCGCCGACACCGCCACCGTCATCGCCATCTCCTCGGCGCGCGGCGGGTTCGTGCCGATGACCACGGTGCAGCAGTCGACGACGTTCCAGCGGCCGGTGCTGGGCAAGGACGTCCTGATCGACGTCCGCATCACGAAACTGGGCCGCACGCTGGCCTTCTCCGACGTCACCCTCACGGCCGAGGGCAGCGCCGAGACCGCCGCCCACGCGACGACCGTCTACGCCATCCTGGCCTGATCCCGCAGCTCAGGCCTTGATCTCAGGGATCTCTCAGGTGCGGAAAGTAGGCTCACGGTCATGAAGCGTGTGGCCGCGCTGGTAGCGGCGCTCGCCCTCATCGGGGTGACGACGTGGCTCGTGTGGCCGTCGGCTCCTGGGGTGCGGGGCCAGGACCAGACAATCAGCGTCGTCGACGGACCCGGCGACGACCAACGGGTGGAGCTCGATACGACCTTCTTCCCGCCGCCCGACGGCGGGAAGGCTCCAGCCGTACTGATCGGGCACGGCTTCGGCGGCAGCAAGCAGAGCGTGCGGGACCAGGCCGTCCGGATCGCCCAGCAGGGCTACGCGGTGCTGACCTGGTCGGCGCGCGGGTTCGGGCGCTCGACCGGCGAGATCGCGCTCAACTCGCCCGACTACGAGGTCAAGGACGTCAAGCAGCTGATCGACTGGCTGGCCAAGCGGCCGGAGGTCCAGCTCGACGCCGCGAACGACCCGCGCGTGGGCATCGCGGGCGGCTCGTACGGCGGCGCCATCTCCCTGATGACGGCCGCCTACGACCACCGGGTGGACGCGATCGTCCCCCAGATCACCTGGGCCGACCTGGCCGACGCGCTCTTCCCCAACGCCGCCGCGCAGGGCGCCAGTCCCGCCGCCATCGGCCCGGACGCCGAGCACGGGGTCTTCAAGCGCATGTGGGCCGGCATCTTCTTCGGCCAGGGCGTCTCGCTGGACAGCTTCGCGGGGCGGGGCGAGCGGCGGGCCGCCGCCGGCCCGCTGACGCCCGAGCAGGCGCGGTGCGGCAGGTTCCTGCCCGCCATCTGCGACGTCTACCAGCAGGTCGCCAAGGACGGCAAGGCCACGCCGGAGGCCGTCGCCCTGCTGCGCAAGTCGAGCCCGATCACCGTGGCCGGCCAGATCAAGGCGCCGACCCTGCTCATCCAGGGCCAGCGAGACTCGCTCTTCCCGCTCGGCCACGCCGACGCCAACGCCAAGGCGATCGCCGCCGCGGGCACGCCGGTGAGCCTGGCCTGGTTCGACGGCGGGCACGACGGCGGCAACGGCGAGGCGGACTGGGTGTTCGAGCAGTCCACGGCCTGGTTCGCCCGCTACCTGAAGGGCGACAAGTCCGACCCGGCGGTGAGCGCGTTCACGGTGACGCGCGACGGCGGCCGCGACCCCGGCACCCGCCAGCGCATCCGCCTGCACCCGGAGGCCGCCTCCTACCCCGGCCTGACCGGCACCGACACCACCACGGTCCAGCTGAACGGCCCCGCCCAGAACATCGTCAACCCGCCCGGCGGCGCGCCCGCCTCCATCTCGACGGTGCCCGGCATCGGCGGCCTGCTGGGCGGCGGCCAGGCCGGCACCGGCGTGTCCATCGACATGCCGGGCCAGAGCGCCGCGTTCGAGTCCCGTCCGCTCACCGCCCCGCTCCAGCTCACCGGCAGTTCCACGGTCAGGGTCAAGGTGTCGGGCAAGGGCGAGGCGACGCTGTTCGCCAAGCTGTACGACGTGGCCGACGGCACCCAGCCGCCCGCCCTGCCCGCCGGGCTGGTGGCGCCGGTCCGGGTGACGATCCCGGAGGGCGCGGGCAGCGCGGAGGTCACCGTCACCCTGCCCGCCGTGGATTACCGCTTCGCCGCAGGCCACCGGCTCCGGCTGGTCCTGACCACGACGGACATGGGTTTCGCGACCGCCGTCGAGCCCGCTTCGTACCAAGTGTCCCTGGCCTCCCCCGCGCTCGCCGTGCCGACGGTGCGCACGCTCGCCGCTCCGCCGACCGGGGTGGCGTGGTGGGTGTGGGCGATGCCGCTGGCCGCCGTGGTGGTCGCCGCCGTGCTGCTGGCGACGGGGCGCACCGCGTCCCGCCGACCCGCAACCGGCACCCCGGAGAACGGGCCGCATGGCGACGAGGACGTGCCGCTGGAGATCAGCGGGCTGACCAAGGCGTACCGGAACGGCGAGCTGGCCGTGGACGGGCTGTCGTTCCGCGTCGAGCGGGGCCAGGTCCTGGGCCTGCTCGGGCCGAACGGCGCGGGCAAGACGACCACGATGCGCATGATGATGGGCCTCATCCAGCCGGACGGCGGCGAGATCCGGATCTTCGGTGACCGCGTCACGCCCGGGGCGCCCGTGCTGTCCAGGCTCGGGTCGTTCGTCGAGGGCCCGGGGTTCCTGCCGCACCTGTCCGGGCGGGACAACATCGAGCTGTACTGGGCCGCCACCGGACGGCCCGCCGCCGACGCGCACTTCGACGAGGCGCTGGAGATCGCCGGCCTGGGCAAGGCCCTGGACCGGGCCGTCCGCACGTACTCGCAGGGCATGCGCCAGCGGCTCGCCATCGCCCAGGCCATGCTCGGGCTTCCGGACCTGCTGGTGCTCGACGAGCCCACGAACGGTCTCGACCCGCCCCAGATCCGGGAGATGCGCGAGGTGCTCAAGCGCTACGCGCAGGACGGCCGTACCGTGATCGTCTCCAGCCACATGCTGGCCGAGGTCGAGCAGACCTGCAGCCACGTCGTGGTCATGCACCGGGGCCGCCTGGTCTCGACCGGGCCGGTGTCGCTGCTGCTCACGTCGGCCACCGTCCCCTCCAACGGGCACGGGCCGCGCCTGGAAGACGTGTTCCTCGACCTCATCGGAGACAAGTCATGACCGTCGCCGCGCCGGGCTACGCGCCCCGTCGCACGCTGCCGCTGCGCGTGGAGATCGTCAGGCAGTTCAAGCGGCGGCGGACGCTGGTGATGTTCGGGCTGCTGCTGGCGCTGCCGTGGATCCTGGTGATCGCGTTCCAGTTCGGGCCGCAGCCGAGCGGGCAGGGGCAGTCGTCGCTGCGCATCTCCGACCTGGCGACGGCGAGCGGCCTGAACTTCGCCGCCTTCGCCCTGTCGGTGTCGGCCAGCTTCCTGCTGGTGGTGGCGGTCGCGCTGTTCTGCGGCGACACTGTCGCCAGCGAGGCCAACTGGTCGTCGCTGCGCTACCTGCTGGCCGCGCCGGTCCCCCGCGACCGGCTGCTGCGCCAGAAGCTGATCGTGGCGCTGGGCTACTCGGCGGCGGCGGTGATCTGCCTGCCGCTGATGGCGCTGCTCGCGGGCACGCTGGCGTTCGGCTGGAACGACATCCAGGTGCCCGGCACGGGCGAGACGATCCCGGCCCTGGACGTGCTGCCGCGCTTCGGCATCGTGATCGGGTACGCGCTGGTCAGCCAGCTGGTGGTGGCCGCGCTCGCGTTCCTCGTCTCCACCATGACCGACTCCCCGCTCGGCGCGGTCGGCGGGGCGGTCGGGCTCTGGATCGTCTGCAACATCCTGCAGGCGGTGGAGGCGCTGGGCTCGCTGCGCGAGTTCCTGCCCACGTTCTGGAACAACGCCTGGCTCGACGCGCTGATGCCGGAGCTGGACTGGAGCGGCATGGCGAAGGGGGCGTCGGTGTCGGTCACGTACGCGGCCCTCCTGATCGCGCTCGCGTTCCGGCGCTTCCGGCGCAAGGACGTCGTGAGCTAGACCCAGTCGAACGACCTGGTCACGGCCTTCTTCCAGCCCGCGTACGCCTCCTCCCGCCGCTCCTCGCTCCACCGGGGCTCCCAGCGGCGGTCCTCCGCCCAGTGCGCCCGCA
The DNA here is from genome assembly GCF_040680035.1 of Nonomuraea sp. NPDC052116. Classification (NCBI taxonomy): domain Bacteria; kingdom Bacillati; phylum Actinomycetota; class Actinomycetes; order Streptosporangiales; family Streptosporangiaceae; genus Nonomuraea; species Nonomuraea sp. NPDC052116. Next base: position 44,471 of record NZ_JBFAWA010000019.1, read on the forward strand.
ACTCCGAGATGTCCTTCCAGTATCCGGAGGCGAGCCCGGCGGCGTACGCGGCCCCGAGCGCGGTGGTCTCCGACACGACCGGGCGGCTGACCGGCACGCCGAGGATGTCGGACTGGAGCTGCATGCACAGGTCGTTCATGGTGATGCCGCCGTCCACCTTGAGCACGTCCAGGACCACCCCGGAGTCCTGCTGCATCGCCTCGACGACGTCGCGGCTCTGGTAGCAGATCGCCTCCAGGGCGGCCCTGGCGAGGTGGGCGTCGGTGTTGAAGCGCGACAGGCCGACGATCACACCGCGGGCGTCGGCGCGCCAGTAGGGGGCGAACAGCCCGGAGAACGCCGGCACGAAGTACATCCCCCCGGAGTCCTCCACCTGCCGGGCCAGGGCCTCGCTCTGCTCCGCGGAGGTGATGACGTGGAGCTGGTCGCGCAGCCACTGGACCGCCGAGCCGGTCACCGCGATGGACCCCTCCAGCGCGAACACGGCCGGCTGGTCCCCGAACTTGTAGGCCGGCGTGGTGAGCAGCCCGCTGCGCGAGCGCACGCGGTCGGTGCCGGTGTTGAGCAGCAGGAAGTTGCCGGTGCCGTAGGTGTTCTTGGCCTGGCCGGGCGCGAAGCAGACCTGGCCGACGGTGGCCGCCTGCTGGTCCCCCAGGATCGCGCTGATCGGCACCTCCCCGCCGAGCGGCCCGTACGGGAGCGTGGTCCCGTACATGGCGGGGTCGGCCGACGGCCGGATCTCGGGCAGCATCCGGCGCGGGATCCCGAAGAACGACAGCAGCTCGTCGTCCCAGTCGAGCGTCTCCAGGTCCATCAGCATCGTCCGGCTGGCGTTGGTCACGTCGGTGATGTGCACGCCGCCCTTGACGCCGCCGGTGAGGTTCCACAGGGTCCAGGTGTCGGTGTTGCCGAAGACGGCCTCGCCGCGCTCCGCGTCCGCGCGGACGCCCTCCACGTTCTCCAGGATCCACTGGATCTTGCCGCCGGAGAAGTACGCCTCCGGCCGCAGGCCCGTCCTTTCGCGGATGACCTCCCCCCGCCCGTCCCGCTCCAGCGCGGCGGCGATCCGGTCGGTACGGGTGTCCTGCCACACGATCGCGTTGTAGTACGGGCGGCCGGTCCGCCGGTTCCAGACGACGGTGGTCTCGCGCTGGTTCGTGACGCCCAGGGCCGCCAGATCCTTGGCGTGCAGCCCGGCACGCTGGATCGTCGTCTGGATCACGGCCGCCGTCACGGTCCAGATCTCTATCGGGTTGTGCTCGACCCAGCCCGCCTTCGGCAGGATCTGCTCGTGTTCGAGCTGGTATTTGGCGACCTCGGCGCCGTCATGGTCGAAGACCATGAATCGGGTGCTGGTGGTGCCCTGGTCGACGGCTCCCACGAACTCGGGCATGTCTTTCTCCTCTGCAAGATTCCCGTCAGATCTCCACCGGCTGCACGATCCCGCGCTCCTCGCTCGGCGGGAGGAACCGGGCGATGCCCGCCTGGTAGAGGCCGGCGCCGATGAGACCGCCGATCAGCGGGGCGACGATCGGCACCCAGAAGTACAGATCGCCGTACTGATCTCGCCAGGCGGTGGAGTAGCCGGTGAGGTAGCTCGCCAGGCGCGGCCCGAAGTCGCGCGCGGGGTTGATCGCGTAGCCGGCGTCGGTGCCGAAGGACATGCCGATCCCCACGATGAGCAGGCCGACGACGACGGGGCCGAGGTTCGCGCTGGGGGCCATGTTGGCGACGTCGGACACGGCGAAGATGACGAAGAGCAGGATGGCGGTGCCGATGATCTGGTCGCGGAACCCGCCCCACATGTCCACCGGGAGCACCCCGTTGCCGGGCAGGGTCGAGAAGACGCCCTGGGTCTTGATCGTGTGCCCGGGGTCCACCATGGCCAGCACCTCGGTGTAGTTCCAGCGCACGATGAGCGCCGCGATGAAGGCCCCGGCCGTCTGCGCCAGCGCGTACGGCAGGACCTTGCCCCAGGCGAAGCCGCGGAAGACCGCGAACGCCAGCGTGACCGCCGGGTTGAGGTGCGCGCCCGTGGTCCGGCCCGCGACGTAGACGCCCAGCGCGACGCCGATGCCCCACGCCCAGGCGATGCTGTCGTGGTCGCCGAGCTTGCCCGCGACCACCTGGGCGACCACGCCGACGCCGAACAGAATGAGCACCATCGTGCCGGCGAACTCGGCGATCAGCTCACCGGTCAGCCCTATCCGGTCGCGACGTCCGGCCACCGCTCCTCCTTGCGCATGAGATCGTCGTGTGCCATTCCCGATTTCGGGACATGCATACGGCGCGCACGCTATTCGTCACGCAAAGTGACATGGGAGGCTGTTCGCGCTCACCGGTTCCCTGGAGCGCCTACTGACCAGAGATGCTTCGCCTGAAGGTCACCAGGGCGGTTCCCGGGCCGTTGTAGCCGGGGACGGGCTCGCTGACCTCGAACCCCATGCGCCGGTGGAACGCCATGGACGTCTGGTTGACGGACGAGGTGATGGCCTTCACGACGCGGCGGTCGTGGCGGCGGGCCAGGTCGAAGAAGCGTTCGTACATGGCGCGGGCCACGCCGCCCGTCCTGGCCTCCGGGGAGACGCCGACGAAGTGGATGTACGCCTCGTCGGGCTCGGACGGGGAGATGAAGCCGATCAGGAACCCCGCCATGCCCGCCGGGCCCTCCGCGATCAGGCTCGTGCGGTGGAAGTGGTCGAGGAAGAGCCTGGGCAGGGAGGGCAGGACCGGCCGGCCCCACCACTCGTCGACGACGGAGGCTATGGGGTCGTAGTCGGCGGGGGTGGCGGGGCGCAGCTCGTACGCGGGGGACGTCATGGGCTCTGTCACCTGACCCGCGCGGCGATGGTCCGCGCGCACTCCAGCGATTCGGTACGCGTGGTGTCCACCTCCAGGTCGTAGGTCACACCCTGGTGGACCACCTCCGCCTGCAGCTCCGCCATCCCCCGGACCCGGTCTCCCCGGGCGATCTCCCGGCCCGCGGCGACCGCGCTCTCGCACTTGACACCGACCCACAGCACGTCCAGCCCGGCCAGAACCTTCTGCCACCGCCCCTGGGAGGCGGCTCCACCGAGGAAGACGTCATCGATGATGACCCGGGCGCCCGCCCGGACCATCGCGGCGACCCCTTCCGCCCACGCCGCGTCCAGCATCCGGAACTGCGGCCCGACACTGACCCCGCCGTCCGGAGCGAACTCGATGCCCGCGTCCGATCCCTGCATGGACGCCGGCATCGCCTCCACCAGCGAGTCGACCCCGAGGGCGAGCCACGGATCCGGCAGGACCGCCTGCAGACACCGGACGATCCCGGACTTGCCCGAGCTGGAGCCGCCATTCAACACGATCACCTGAGTAGTCACCGGCCCACGATAGGGGCGCTCCCCACCAGGCCCAAAGGCATTTTCGGGCGGAGGGCCGTCCAGACCCGGGCCCCGATGCCTACCTGCCCGTGCGGTCGCGGAGCTGGGCCAGGGAATCGACGTACTTGAGCATCAGCCGGGCGAACTCGAGCCGGTCGCCCTCGTTCCACTCGGCGGTGATGTACTCGAACGCCTCGCGCTGGTGACGGCGGAAGCGCTCCATGAGCTCCACCCCCGCCGGACTCAGCTCCAGCACGGTGCGCCGGCCGTCCTGCTGGGAAGCGGTGCGGATCAGGTAGCCCGCCTTGATGTTGTCGCTCACCATGCGGCTGGCGACCGAGGGGTCCACCGCCAGCAGCTCCGCTATCGCGCCGACGGTCACCTCCTTGTCCTGACCGGTGGTGTGCTCCAGGACCAGGTTCAGCACGAGCGTCCTGCTCAGGTCCTTGGCCGAGATGGCGTTCTCGACCTCCAGCAGCGAGGTGCGGCGCAACTTGGAGAAGGCCGGTCCCACGGCGTTGAGCAGGTCCTCGGCTGTCGCTGTCTCATCCATGTCCTCATCGTATCTCTGTGCAACCAGCAAGACATGTGTTGACATGAATTTATGTGCATGACAGCATGCATGTGTCTTCACGCACCAACTACCTCAGGAGTCACCATGACCATCCTCATCACCGGCGCCCGCGGCAAGGTCGGCCAGGCCGTCATCCACCGCCTGGTCGCCGCGGGCCTGCCCACCCGCGCCGCCAGCGCCGACCCCACCGGCCTGACCGCCCCGACCGGCGTCGAGATCGCCGAGCTCAAGCTCGACCAGCCCGGCACCTTCCCCGCCGCGCTGGACGGCGTCCGCCAGGTCTTCCTCTACCCGGAGCCCGCCGGCATCGACGCCTTCGTCAAGACCGCCCAGGCCGCCGGCGTCGAGCACGTCGTACTGCTGTCGTCCTCCTCCGTCACGGCCCCCGGCGCCGAGACCGACCCGCTGGCCTCCCACAGCCTCCAGGTCGAACGCGCCGTGACCGCCTCCGGCCTGACCTGCACCTTCCTGCGCCCGGACGCCTTCGCCAGCAACGCGCTCGGCTGGTCCTACCTCATCGGCCAGAACCAGCCGATCCAGCTCGCCTACCCCGACGCGCACATAGCGCCCATCCACTCCGACGACCTCGCCGACCTCGCCGTGGCCGCCCTGACCGGCGACGCGCTCACCGGCCGTCAGGTCACCCTCACCGGGCCGCAGTCGCTCACCTTCCGCGAGCAACTGGTCATCCTGTCCGGCGTGATCGGCCGCGACATCCCGCTCCTTCAGATCACCCGCGCCGAGGCCGAGCAGCAGATGACCCGGTGGATGCCCGCCCCCTACGCCGGCTCGCTGCTGGACCTGTGGGCCGCCGCCACCGCCGGTCCCGCCCCGATCGCCGAGACCACCCAGACGCTCCTCGGCACTCCCGCCCGCACCTTCGCCCAGTGGGCCGCGGAGAACGTCGCCGCCTTCGACGCCCGATGAGCGCCATCCGTCCACGCCCCGCCCTGCTCGGGCCGGGGCTCATCCCCCTTCACCCTCATAGGAAGTCCTCATGCGCACCCCTGTGGCCCCCGCGCCCGCATTCACCTCCGCGCGCCGGCGCTGGGCCGTCCTCGCCGTCGTGCTGTTCGCCGCCATCCTCGACCTGCTGGATTCGACCATCACCAACATCGCCGCCCCCGCCATCGCCGCCGACCTGAACGGCGGACAGGCTCTCATCCAGTGGCTCGGCGCCGCCTACGCCCTGGCCATGGGAGTGCTGCTGGTGGTCGGCGGACGGCTCGGCGACAAGTACGGCCGGCGACGCCTGTTCCTGATCGGCATCACCGGCTTCACCCTGGCCTCCATCGCCTGCGGCCTGGCCTTCGACCCGACCTCCATGGTGGCGTTCCGGCTGCTCCAAGGGGCGTTCGGCGCCCTGCTCATCCCGCAGGGCTTCGGCATCCTCGGCGCCGTCTTCCCCCGCGACCAGATCGGCACGGCCTTCAGCGTCTTCGCCCCCGCCCTGGGCCTGTCCGCCATCGGCGGCCCCATCCTCGCCGGCTTCCTCATCGACGCCGACCTGCTCGGCCTCGGCTGGCGTGCCATGTTCCTCATCAACATCGCCCTCGGCGGCCTGGCGATCGGCTGTGCCGTACGGCTGCTGCCCCCGGATCCCGGCGACCGTGCCGTCACCGTCGACGGACCCGGCTCAGCCCTGCTCGCCGTCACCATGCTCACCCTGCTGTACGGCCTGATCGACGGCTCCAGTCACGGCTGGGGCCTGCCACCGGTCATCTGCCTGGGCGCCGGGCTGGTGTCCTTCGCCCTGTTCTGCCGCCGCCAGCTCACCGCGCCTCAGCCGCTCATCAAACCCTCGCTGCTGACCAACCGCGGCTTCACCTCCGGGCTGATCCTCGGCCTGGCCTTCAACGCCGCCGTCGCCGGCCTGCTGCTGGTGCTCTCCCTTCACCTGCAGAACGACCTCGGCCGCACCCCCACCGGGGCCTCCCTCGGCCTGGCGCCCGTCGCCGCCGGCATCGTGGTCGCCTCGATCACCACGTACCGGCTCATCGCCCGGCTGGGCCGCAGGCTCATTCTCATCGGCCTGCTGCTCACCCTGACCGGCGTCCTGATGCTCCTCACCGGCATCGCGCTCATCCTGCCGGTGTTCGTGATCGGCCTGGGTCTGGGCACCTGCTTCGGCACCGTCTACCAGATCACTCTCGGCGACGTCGACCCGGCCGAGTCCGGCAGCGCCAGCGGCTCGCTGTCGGCCACCCAGCAACTGGCCAACAGCCTCGGCGCCGCCGCCCTCACCACCGTCTACTTCCACGCCGGCCCGACGGTCAGCCTCGGCGTGGTGGCGGCCCTTCTGCTGGCCTCCTGCGTCCTGGTACGGCTGCTGCCGCACCACGCGCAACCCCACCACTGACCCGGCACGGGGCACACCGCCCTACCCATCCGCACGGCCGCTTCACCGATCCGGTCGAACCGGACGTCGGCGACGGGATGGAGGATCACCCGTTCCCGCCCATGGTGCAGAGCTGGGCGCGGAGGGTCTCGCCGACCCACCGTTCCCAGCGCTCACGCGTCCAGCCGCGCTCGCGCACGAACAGCAGGTACAGCTCGGGACTGAGCAGGCCGTACAGCAGGTCGGCGGCCTCCTCCACCGACACCTCGGCCCGCGCTCCGGGTTTGCCGACAAGTGCCCTGGCCGCGCCCTGCTGGACGACATGCCGGGGATCGACGTCATGCGACCACAGCGAGGCGACCTCGGGGTCGCTCGCGACCGCCGCCTCCAGGACCCGGCCGATCGGCGCGACGCGTTCCAGGACCGAGGTCGTGCCGGCGACGTAGGCGCGCAACATGTCCTGGGCGGTGCCGGCGGCCAGCGCCGCCACGTACCACGGCCGGTCCATCGTGGCCACCGGCTCGTCATCGCCCGCGATCGTGACGTCGACCAGCTCCTTGAGCAGGGCGCGCTTGTTGCCGAAGACGAAGTAGATCGTCTGCACCGCGACCCCGGCCTTCTCGGCGACGTCCTGCAGGGAGACCCTGGTCGCGATCGGCGCCTACTGGTTCCTGCAGTACGCCGCTTTGGTGATGGTGGCCGACCTCATCGAGGAGAAACGCGCCGGCACCTTCGCCCAGGCGCAGATGACCCCGGCGCCGCCCTGGCTGCCGATGCTCGGGCGGCTGATCACCGCCTCGGTGTTCGGCCTGGCCGTGGCCGCGGGCGCCGCGCTCGTCCCCATGCTGGTGACCGGGATCGCGATCCCGATGCGCTGGGCGGCACTGGTGCCGGCCCTGCTGCTCGGAGCGAACGTGCTGGCCTTCACGTTCCTGCTGGCGGCCCTCGCACTGGTCTCCCCGATGATCGGGGCACTGCAGTCGCTGTTCACCGCACTGGTGCTGCTGCTCAACGGGTCGTTCCTGCCGCTGGCCTTCTATCCGGACTGGCTGGCGGTCCTGGCCAGGGTCCTGCCCACCACGCTGGGCATCGAGGCTCTCGTCCGGACGCTGTTCCAGGACCGGACCCTGGCCGACGTGTGGAACGGAGGCACCCTGCCCTGGCTGCTCGCCCATACGCTCGCGCTCACCGCCGCCGGCGGGCTGCTGTTCGTCCGCAACCACCGCCGTGCCCTGCAGGAGACGGCATGATCTTCGCTCGCGGATTCGCCGCGGAAGTACGCAAGGGCCTGCTCAACCTCGTCGCCGGATGGCGCGAAGTCCTCATCCAGATGGCCACTTTCCCGCTGTTCTACCTGCTCATCGTGCTGTTCATGGGACGTGGGCAGCTGCGCGCGGACCTCCTGCCGCCGGTCCTGCTCGGCATGGTGGCGCTGACCTTCATCCACGAGCAGGTCAACCGCGTGTTCTGGAGCTACCTGGGCGACATCCAGTCCGGCGTGCTGGAACAGACCTACCTGACCCCGCTGCCCTCGGCCGCGCTCATCCTCGGCCGCCAGGTCGCCGCCGTGATCTCCGCCCTGCCCACCGCACTGGCCGTCCTGGCCACCGGCGCGGTCACCATCACCCTCCAGGGCGGGCGACTGCCCCTCGACGCGCAGGTGATCGGCGCCCTCGGCCTGATCCTGCCCGCCGCCACCGGCATCGCCCCGATCCTCACCCCGCTGGCTGCCGCCGGCCTGGCCATCACCATGCTCGGCGCCGCCGCCACCCACGTTCGCCGCAAAGAGCCTCCGGCCGTCGCCGTCAATGTCGTCCTGCTCGCACTGACCGCCTTGATCGCCTGGGGCCGCTTCTGACCGTCCACCCCGCTCGAGATCGTGAACGTCTTTCGCCGGGGCTGTTCGCCCACGATGGTCAAGATCGGCGAATGTGGTCAACCGGCTTCGCAGCCTCGCTCCGCTGTCCAGGTCTCTTCGAGGACGTGCACCTGGGGGAGATCGCGGTGGCGGTGGTGGGCTTGGGCGATCGCAGCGAGGTTGTCGCGTCCCAGAGCGCGGTAGGCCATGGTGAGCAGCTCGTTCGCATGGTGTTCGAGTTCGGGGTCTCCTGCGCTGATCCAGTGCAGGTCACGGCCGAGGGTGAGAGCGTCGGCGGGTTGTCCGGCGGCGCAGCGGCGGCGTGCCTCGGTGAGGCGGGCTTCCCGGACGGCCGGGTCGTCGGTCAGCTCCTTTTGCAGGGTTGTGCAGAAGTCGTAGTCGTCCCATGGTCTCTGTCGGCCGCGCCTGATCGCGGTGTCACCGTCGACGAGCGCGCCGCCGCCGTCCAGGGTTTCGATTCGATCCGGATCTCCGTGCTCGAGCAGTTCTGGGGAGTGTCCGTAGGCGTTGTGGTAGTCCTCGCCCTGTTCGTCGCGGTCGCCGGTCTCGAAGGTCATCAGGATCTCGCGCAGGAGCCGTAGCCGGTGCCGTCGTGCGACCACCTCGGGGTCCATGGGATCGGCCGGCTCATCATCCTGATCTCCGAGGTGGCGCCATCCCCATTCGAGCGTGTTCCGGACGGCCTCGAGAGGGGTACGCGACGGGAGGCCCACGCCGCCACCGTCGTTGTTGTAGTAGGAGGCGACTCCGGTGCAGGTGCGGCCGTCGTCGTACCAGAGCCCGAAATGCAGCCCGTCGGTGCCACCGTGCATGAACGTGAGGAACTCGGGCGGGTCGCGGTAGTAGCGGCCGTGTACGCGCACATCGATGCCGGCCCGGGAACCGCGTTCGGGATCATCGAACAGGTCCATGATCCCGAACGGGCACAGTTCCAGGTCGTCGAGGGCCTGCTTTTCGGCCGGGCCCAAGGACAGCAGGAAGGCCCGAAACCGGAAGATCGAGTCGGGCAGCTGGAATCCCCAGTCGCGGGCAAGGCGTTCCTCGATCGCGGCGCGTTCGTGCGCCACCTGGGCCACAGCGGCCGACCTCACCTGCTCCTGTAGTCGGTTCGCCGCCTTCCACACCGCGTAATCCCGCAGCCCGGCGGCGGAACGCGATGCGGCCCGCCGACGGTCGGCCCGTTCCCACAGCGTCAGCGGCGGATCAGGCTGCCCGAATATCGTTGCCATCAACCGTTCTTCGGTATTGGAGCGGTCGATGCCCGGATACCGCGACCGGCGCTCTTCCCGGGCGGCCGCAGCCGGTAGCCAGCGGCCGGGGTCGTCAGCCACTCGCCTTCTCGCCTCACCTGCCGGTAGCGGAGCGATCTCCTCATCGAACGCGCGCAACGCCTCTGCCTTGCACCGTTGCACATCGGCGTCAAGCTCGGCGCACAACGCGGTGTAAGCGTCCCACTCCTGGGCCAGGTCCTCCTCGGGAAGGTCGGCACGCTCGAGAAAGAACTCGAACCTTCTCCCATACCTGAGGTCGTCGTACTGCGCCGCTATCTGCTCCCGCAGCCCGGCAAGGACCTGCCCGTCGTCCTCCTCCTCGCCGTACCACAGCGCGGGTATGTCCTCGGGATGCTCCACCTGGTCCCGATGGAGTTCCACCGCTGTTTCCCGATCGAAGATCGTCACACGCGCGGTCAACCTTTGACCGTCCACAGAGACGAGCTCCGCATCGAGGCCGGCGAACGGGCCATCGACAATCCTCACGAACGGACGCTCCATGGTGGGAACCCCGATCGGCACGGATGATCTCTGGGGCAGCATGATAGAGATCGCCACTGACATGCGGGCCCAACAAGGGATCGCTCATGTTCGGCGCTTGTGTCGTCGGGGTGGCCGGATGCCCGCTGATCGCTACCCCTCGGGGCTGACCGACGCGCAGTAGGAGCTGATCGAGCCGTTACCGCCGAACACCGCGCCATGCGTGATCGGGCAACGCGGCCCGAAAGGCATCCTGTCCGGGGCGGGCACCAGATGGCCCACCGTTTCGCCGGTCAGCGGGTGGGCTCGATGGCGCCGTCAGGCGCGCCTCTGGAAGGACGGTCCGAGCGGAGCGAGGGCCTTGCTCTCAGGCCCAGTGTGGAGGCTTGTTGTCCAGGTAGAAGGCGTCCGGGTCGGTCTCGGGCCAGTCGCCCCAGCCCTCGTCCGTGTCGTCCGCTGTCTGCTCCGGTAGAAAATCGTTCACGCCGGACATGCTACTCGGGCATACAAAGCGCCCGACGTGTCCGCAGGTCCAGGGACAGGCGGGGGCGGCGGCGGTACGATGCGAGAGCAGGTGTCGCCTATCCCCCCGTGAGGCTGCTCATGGCAACCCCGACAGGCTGGCAGCGAGACGGCAATCTACCGGCGGAGCTCACCAGCTTCATCGGCAGGACGCGGCTCCTCGCCAACCTCAAACGGCACCTCGGCGAGTCGCGCCTGGTGACCGTGACGGGCATCGGGGGCGTGGGCAAGTCCCGTACGGTGCTGAGGCTCGCGCATCTCGTCCGGTCGCAGTATCCGGACGGCGTGTGGTTCGCGGATCTCGGGCGGTTGCAGGACGCGGGCATGGTCAAGCACACCATCGCCTCCGCGCTGGGCATCGCCGACCAGTCCTCGCGGGCCGAGTCCGAGTCGCTGTCGGAGTGGGTGGGCGAGCGCGACATGCTGCTCATCATCGACACCTGCGAACACCTGGTGCACGGGTGCGCCGATCTGGTGCACGAGTTGCTGGAGGCGGCGCCCAATCTGAAGGTGCTGGCCACCAGCCGCCAGTCGCTGAACCTGCCGTACGAGCACGTGGTCCCCGTGCCGCCGCTGCAGGTGCCGTTCGAGGATCCGGGCGAGAGCCTGTTCACGAACGAGTCCGTGCAGCTCTTCGCCGAACGCGCCGGGGCGAGCGTGCCCGACTTCGTGCTCGACGAGGACAACATCGGCGCCGTGGCCGAGCTGTGCCGCAGGCTCGACGGGATCCCGCTCGCGATCGAGCTGGCGGCCGTGCGGCTGCGGGCGCTGTCGGTGGAGCAGATCCTCGGGCTGCTGACCGACCGGTTCAGCCTGCTGGCGGGCGCGAGCCGGACGGCGCTGCCGCGGCACCAGACGCTGCGCGCGGCCATCGGGTGGAGCCACGAGCTGTGCGAGCCCGCGGAGCGGCTGCTGTGGGCGCGGCTGTCGGTGTTCGCGAAGGACTTCGAGCTGGACGCGGCCAGGTTCGTCTGCTCCGACGGGCGGCTGCCGTCCGAGGACATCACCGATCTGGTCACGGGGCTGGTCGAGAAGTCCATCCTGCTGATCAGGAGCAACCACGCCGGGGTCCGCTACAAGCTCATCGACACCCTCGCGGAGTACGGCGAGGAGTGGCTCGACAAGCTCGGCCAGATGGAGCAGATGCAGCAGCGGCACCTGGAGTACTACCTGAGCCTGGCCCAGCGCAGCGAGGACGCCTGGTCCGGGCCGCGGCAGATCTACTGGTTCGTCCGCATGCGGCAGGAGCACGACAACGTACGGGTGGCGCTCGACCACGCGCTCAAGTCGCCAGGCAAGTCGGTGCTGGCGCTGACGCTGCTGTCGTCGTTGTGGTTCATGTGGATCTGCTGTGGATTCGTCCGTGAGGGGCGGCTCTACCTGGAGAAGGCGCTCCAGGCCAACCCCACCGTGAGCAAGGAGCGCTGCAAGGCGCTGTGGGTGCTCTCGTACGTGCGCAGCGCCCAGGGCGACAGCGCGGGCGCGCTGAAGGCGGCCGAGCAGTGCAGCACCGAGGCCGTCAGGGTCGGCGACTCCAGGGCCGTGATCCTGGCCTCCAAGATGCAGGGCACGGCCGCGCTGCTCCAGGGCGACCTGCAGAAGGCCAGCGCGCTGCTGGGCGTGGCGATCGAGTTCAACACCGACAACAAGGAGCTCAACCCCGGCCTGCTGCCCGCCATCGTCGAGCTGTCGCTGGTGCTGTCGTCGCAGGGTGAGTTCTACGAGGCCGAGTCGCTGCTGCTGGACTGCCTGCAGGTGTGCAGGGAGCGCGGCGAGCTCTGGGTCAGCTCGTACGCGCAGTGGGCGCTGGCCTTCACCAGGCTCGCGACCGGCAGGGCGGAGGAGGCGCTGCAGAGCGCCAGGGAGGGGCTGCGGATCAAGCGGCACTTCCACGACACGCTCGGCACCCTGCTGGCGCTGGAGACCTGCGCGCGCATCTTCGTCCTGCACGACGAGCCGGCGCTGGCCGCCAAGCTGCTCGGCGCGTTGCAGCAGAACTGGAAGTCGGCCGGTCTGCCGCAGATGGGCGCGCCGTTCCTGACCGACGACCACAACGTGTGCGTACGCGAGTGCGTGCGGCGGATGGGCGAGCAGGCCTACAAGAACGCGTTGGAGGAGGGCGCCAGGCTCGACCTGGACGAGGCGTCCGAACTCGCGCTCGGTGGCGAGCCGGACGCCTCTGAATAGCGCCGGCCTCAGACCGCCTGGGGCCAGCGGGTGCCGTCAGGCCAGGCGTGCACGTAACGTGCGCTGCCGAGGGAGAACTCGATGTGCCCGCGCACCCAGTGTTCGAGTCCCCGTACGTACTTGCGGACCGGCAGCGACGCCCAGTGCTCCAGCGTCGCGCGCCGCTCGATGAACGCGGCGATCGCGTTGTTGTGCATCTCCGCGACCTCGCGCAACGCGTCCTGGAGGGAGAGGAACTTGTGCGTGGCCAGCACGGTGACGAGGTTGTGCCGGGCCTTGTCGTTCCCCCGTTCCTTGGCGTACGAGAGCAGGTCGTTGTCCCAGCCGATGAGGTCGCACGCCAGGTCGGAGAGCGCGCGGACGTCGGGATGGTGCCATTCCTCCGCCTCGAGCCGGTAACCGCCGCCGGCGTCGATGAGCGCTAGGCAGGTGTACGTGGCCCCCGTGATGCGGCGCATCAGCACGTAGTCGTCAGGGGTGGGGATCAGGTCGACCTCGCGGTTGGCCGCCTCCCAGATCTGGGCGAACAGGTACTCCTTCACCGTGATCCGCCACCGGTCCACCTGGGCGGGGGTGGCGGCTTCGGAGATCCGGTGCAGGAGCTCGTCGAGGGCGAGGCCGAACGGGTCGTCGAAGTCCGGCTTCCTGCGTCCGTCGAGGATCTCGAGGAGCGGCGGCAGGGCGCGGGCCAGAGCAGAGGCCCGGTGTCCCATCAGCTCGCCCTCGCAGAACGCGTCGTCGAACGCGAAGAGCCAGTTGTACCAGTCGTTGATCAACCGGAGGCTGTCACGCGGCACGGTCGGGTTGGTCCGGGCCGCGAGCAGGCCGATTTTGGAGCGCCGGAAGTGCTCGATCGCCTCGGCGCCGGTGAGCATGTTCGTGGCGGCCAGCCATGCGTGACTCTCCGCGTCGACCTCCGCGGCGTGCACGTGGATCTCGTTCGGGAACGGACATGGCAACGGAGGGATGTGGAGTGGTCGCCTACCAAATGTTTGCGCAGAAGTAGCCACGTCATCCAGCATGACGAGGCGGTGAACGAAAGGCCACAGTCGGCAACTTCGAGGCCTTTAGTGCTTATTTCATACTATGAATCGCTTTGCGTGAACCATTGGATAAACTGGTCATTTACCACATTCGCGTCGCACGCAACGCCGGCGGCGGACCCGTGCGGCGATCGTCGCCCTCCTTCGGTAACGCTCTGACCACGACAGACTCCTTTTCGTGGCGAGCGGCGTCAGATTGAGGTCGCGGACCCGGCGGGAAGCGGCGCCCCGCTGTTACGCGCAGGCGAAACCGTCCCGGCGTGACCGTAATGAGCCGCGAGCACCAGCAAAGTGTCACCTTTGCCGTCGGTCGCATCGACCGGCGCCCCGACCTCGGCCTATGCCCTCGGCATCCCGGCGGCACCCGTCCTGGCCAGGGCGAACATCCCGGTTGCGAACCCCCGATCTTCGGGTCCGAGGCGATGTGTCCTATTGACCCTCGATAGGGTGCCGTGCGCGGAATCGTTCCGACTCGCCGTAGGTTCTGGTGAAGAGTACCTAGGGAAAGGCTGTCCAACCGTGTTCGACCCGAAGGATCTCTACGAGCTCGCAGACGACGCGCCCGAGCTGCCCGATCCGGTGTTGCTGTACCACTTCGACGGCTTTGTCGACGCGGGCGCCGCCGGACGCCTCGCACTGGGCCACCTGCTGGCCGAGCTGGAGCACCGGGTCGTGGCGACGTTCGACGTGGACCGGCTGCTCGACTACCGGTCTCGCCGGCCCATCATGACCTTCGACACTGACCGATGGGTGGAGTGCGAGAGCCCGGAATTGGCCGTTCATGTCGCCAAGGACGCGACGGGAACGCAGTTCCTGGTGATGAGCGGGCCCGAGCCCGACCGGGAGTGGGAGCTGTTCACCAAGGCCGTGTCGGACCTGGTGGAGCGCTTGAAGGTGAGCAAGATCGTGACGCTCCACGGCATCCCCATGGCGGTCCCCCACACCCGCCCGCTCGGCCTCACGATGCACGCCAGCCGGCCCGAGTTGATCAACTCCCAGACGAGCGCGTTCGGACGGGTCCAGGTGCCGGGGAGCGTGGCGGCGCTGCTGGAGTTCCGGCTGGGGGCGCAGGGGCACGACGCGCTGGGGTACGCGATCCACGTACCGCACTACCTCTCGCAGGCCGAGTACCCGACCGCCGCCGTCACCGGCCTGGAGGCGGTGACGCGGGGCACGGGGCTGGTGTTCCCGCTGGACGGACTGCGCGACGCGGCCCGCCGTACGACGACGGAGATCGAGGAGCAGATCCAGGCCTCCACCGAGCTCTCCACCGCGATCACGGGGCTGGAGCAGCAGTACGACGCGTTCGCGGGCGGCGCCGAGCGCGAGAACCTGATGGCCGAGACGACCCCGATGCCCACCGGCGACGAACTGGCCGCCCAGTTCGAACGCTTCCTCGCCGAGCGCGACGACGAGTAGATTTCCATATTTTACGGTGGCCCGAGCCGACGCCACCCGCCGCACGTGGCCGGGGCCTGTCCAGGGTGACGCTCACCAGGTGTGCGTGGCGGGCCGCCGTCACGCCGCCCCGTGGGCCGTCTGGGTGGTGCCTTCGTGACCCCGGGATCAGGGCCGTGGTCGGGCACCGCCTGAGGGGTCTCGACGGGCGTGCCGGATAGCCTGAGGAAATGACTGACATCCGGGTCGGACTGGTCGGCTACGGCACCGCCGGAGCGTATTTCCACGCCCCTCTCATCCACGCCACCCCCGGCCTGTCCCTGGCCGCCGTCGTGACCGGCAACCCCGCCCGCCAGGCCGAGGTGGCCGAGAAGTACGGCGCGGTCCCGGTGCCCGACGTGGAGGAGCTGTGGGGCCGGTGCGATCTCGTCGTGGTCGCCTCCCCCAACAGGACCCACGTGGCCACCGCCGCCTCCGCGCTCACCGCCGGCCTGCCCGTCGTCGTGGACAAACCCCTGGCCAGGACCGCTGCGGAGGGCCGGGAGCTGGTGCGGCTGGCCAAGGAGCGGGGGCTCATGCTGACCGTGTTCCAGAACCGGCGCTGGGACGGCGACTTCCGTACCGTCCGCAGGCTGGTCGAGGAGGGGCGGCTGGGTGACGTGCTGCGCTTCGAGTCGAGGTTCGAGCGGTGGCGGCCGGTGCCGAAGGGCGGCTGGCGGGAGAGCGGGGGCGCTGAGGAGATCGGCGGGCTCCTCTACGACCTGGGCAGCCACCTGGTGGACCAGGCCCTGCAACTGCTCGGCCCGGCGCGCGAGGTCTACTGCGAGAGCGACGTGCGGCGCGAGGGGGTGGCCTCCGACGACGACACGTTCATCGCGCTGACGCACGCGGGCGGGGCCCGGTCGCATCTGTGGATGAGCTCGGTGGCGGCCTGGCGGGGGCCCAGGTTCCGGGTGCTGGGCTCGGCGGCCGGGTTCGTGAAGTACGGGATGGACGTGCAGGAGGAGCGGTTGCGGGCGGGGATGTCGCCCGGTTCGCCGGAGTTCGGGGAGGATGACGAGGGGAGCTGGGGGCTGCTCGGCACGGAGGAGGCCCATCGTGCCGAGCGGACGGAGCCGGGGGCGTACCTGGACTTCTATCGCGGGGTGGTGGCGACGCTGCGCGAGGGGGCGCCACCGCCCGTGGACCCGGAGAGCGTGATCGACACGTTGACCGTCATCGAGGCCGCCCGCCTGTCGGCCACCCAGCGCATCGTCACCCACCTGGGCTGACACCCACCCGCCCGGACGCGAGCGGCGCGCCGGTCAGACGGGGCGGCGACCAGAGTCGTCCGACGGCAGCGGCAGCGGTGGCGGAGTCGTCCCGACCCTGGCGACCCTCGCCGGTCCGTTCCGGGCGCCCCGCTGGGGGACCGTCACCGCCGGTCCGGGCTGCGCCTTCCGCGCCGCGAACGCGTGCGCCCTGCTCCTCCTCGCCGCCCTGGTCGCGGTGTTGATCTCCCCGCACCAGCCCACCGCTCTCCTCGGCGGCCTGGCTCCGGCCTGGGCCGCCAGGAACCGGGGATCCCGGAAATGAGTAGGCCCTACTCATGAGAAATCCGCCGGTCACGCCCACTCTGGAGCACATGACACGAATGATGATCATGTCCCTCGCAGCAGTCCGCCGTACCCTCATCGTCTCCTTGACCGCAGCCGCCGGCCTCGCGCTCACCGGGATCGGGGTCGCCCACGCCGAAACCACCTACTACGAGGTCGTCGCCGAGCACAGCGGCAGATGCCTGGACGTTCAGGACGCCAGCCGCGCCAACAAGGCCAACGTTCTGCAGGCGTACTGCGTGAATGGACGCAACCAGCAGTGGGCTCTCAGGCGAACCGACAACGGCTACTTCAAGCTCGTTGCCCGGCACAGCGGCATGTGCCTGGACGTACAGGACGCCAGTCGCTTCCACGGCGCCGACGTCCTGCAGGCGAACTGCTGGGACCCGGGCTACAACCAGCAGTGGAGGATGCGGACGATGCCCGGACCGAAATGGCGCGGCACCGGCCTCCCCTTCGAGCTGATCGCCCGGCACAGCGGCCTGTGCCTGGACGTTCAGGACGCCAGCCGTGCCCACGGGGCCAACGTCCTGCAGGCGATCTGCAAGGACCGCCCCAACCAGATCTGGCGTCTCCGAACCCCATGAGCGCCAACCGGAGGTGTTGACCCTGGCCCCGCGTCGCCTCGGCGCGGGGCCGTCCGCCTGCTGTGCCACGCGGCAGGCGGCCGGGGGTGGCGTCAGTCGCGGAGGCGGGTGTGGAGGGCGGTCGTGTCGGCGTCGGTCCAGCCGTGCCGGGTCAGCCAGCCCATCGCCCCGCCGAACCGCTCGTCCAGCACCTGGAAGAACTGCTCGATGTACCGGGCCCGCGGCATGTGATCATCCGCCGGCCGCGAGTCCAGATCGCCCCGGTACGTCGCGCTGCTCCGCAACCGCTTGAGGATCAGCTCCAGCCGCTCCCCCGTCGCCACGTAGTCCTCGACGATCGCCTCGCGGGTCGCCCCCGCCACCTCCAGCGCCAGCGCCGACAGCACTCCGGTGCGGTCCTTGCCCGCCGCGCAGTGCACCAGCGCCGCCCCGTCGTCCAGCGACATCGCGCGCAGCGCCGCCACCACCGCGTCCGGGCGGTCGCGCAGGTAGCCGAAGTAGAAGCCGGTCACCCGCAGTTCCTCGTCCAGCCCGCGCTCGGCCCAGGGCAGCACCCGGTCGCCGTCGATGGTGTCGGCCTCGACGTCGGTGTGCGTGCCGCCCTCCGCGAACAGCGTCAAGTGGTGGTGGCGCACCTCGGGCACCAGGGTCAGCGGCCCCGGGCCCTCCATCGCGACCTCGGCGTTCGAGCGCAGATCCACGACGTGCCGCAGTTTCAGCTCACCCACCAGCACCGCCACGTCACCCGGCGTGAGGCCCTGCAGGTTGTCGGCGCGGAAGATCCGCCCGCGCCGGATGCGGCCGCCGTCGCGAGTCGGCAATCCGCCCAGGTCGCGCGCGTTGACCGCGCCTTCCAGGTCTATCCACCTCGTCATCTCGTCCATTATTGCGACCCTATATGTCCGCCAAATATGAGCGAATTCGAGGTTCATAACGCAGCATGAACGTATGGATCCACGAGCTCTGCCGCCCCGGCTGGTGATCGATCCAACGCTGCACCCGGAGACCTCGGTCGAGCTGCGGTCCAGCCCGCACATCCTCCGCATGGCTCGATCCGGTGTGCGCGTGGACACCACGAAGAACCCTGCCCTCCTCTTCGTGATCCCGGCCCTCCTGATGGTGGTCGCCGTGGCGACCGGCACGCCGGCCCTGCTGGTCCCCGGTGTGGGGCTCGGGCTGCTGGTCCTGTTCAGGTGGATGGCGTTGGACGGCACCTATCGATCGACCCGGCGGCGGATCCGCGCCGCCCAGGTCCACGCCAACCGCTTCATCCTCCCCGAGGACCTGGACTACCCCTGCCAGAGGCTGCTGCGCAGGGCACAGAACGCGGTCGAGGCGATCATGGCCTCCCGCGTCCACCGGGACGGCCTGATCGACACCATCGACAACCGGGTCTCACTGCCCGAGGAGGTCTGGCAGATCGCCCAGCGGCTGCGGAAGCTGTCGTCCATGCACGCCGAGCACGGCAAGATCGTCCCGCGCGAGCTGCCGCCCGGCATGGAGGACGCGTTCAAGCCCTACACCACCGCGCTGGACGCCGCCTGGACGTCGCTGTCACACCGGGTCCGCCACCTGGAGAAGTACGCCAAGCAGGTGGTCAAGGCGGACAAGGTCTACCACGCGCACCGGCGACTCGAGGCGCTGGCCGCCAAGACCCCCGAGTACCAGCAGCTGATCGCCGACACCGTGCGGGACGAGCTGGCCCACGAGCGCATCAGGGAGCTGGCCGACCAGGCGGCGCACGTGCGCAAGCTGTTCGAGGAGAGCATCGCCCAGGCCAGGCTGGCGGCGGGCGAGCTGATCAGGACGCCCCTGGCCTGAGGGTCAAGGGCCGGCGCGTCTGAGGAGCTCCAGGGTACGGCGCATGCCGGCCTCGTTGCCGAGGCTGCGGTAGATGTCCCTGGCCTGCTCCAGCGGCTCCACCGCGGCCCCGCGGCCGCCCGCGTCGAGGTGCGCCTCCCCCAGGTAGCGCAGGCTCCTGGCCATCCACCACCGGTCCTCGAGCTCCTCGAACCCCCGCACCGCCCGCCGCAGCTCCCGCTCCGACTCCTCGATCCGGCCCAGCCGCGCCAGGGCCCGCCCGGCCGACACGGCGGTCCTGGCCACCCCCCACGAGTCGCCCAGCGCGGCCAGGATCTTCTCGGCCCGCCGGACGAAGTCCAGCTCGCGCAGCCCGTTGTCGGGATCGCCGACCTCCCCCGCGGCCCGCAGGCAGCGGGCCTCCTCCCACAGCTCCCCCCTCTGCTTGAACATCTCGGAGGCCCGGTCGAGGCTGAACCCGGCCCTGGTGAACAGGTTGGCCGCCAGCCGGAGGTCGCCCGCGCGGTGCTCGACGCGCGCCTGCGCGGCCAGCACCTCGCCGTAGACGCGCAGGGTCTGGGCCTCGGAGTAGCGGTTGCCGTCCCGCTTGAAGATCTCCAGGGCGTCTTCCAGCAGCTCCCTGGCCTCGTCGGGACGGCGTTCCGACATGCGCATCTCGGCGAGGTTGCGCTGGGTGCGGGCCATCCACCACAGGTCGTCCTCGCCCTTGAACGCGGTGATGGCCCCGATGAGATAGTCCTGCGCCCGGTCCAGGTGCCCGTCGCTGAACAGCGTCATGCCGATCGTGCGCATGGCCCTGGCCGCCCACCAGGTCTCCCCCAGCTCCTCGAACGTCTCCAGCGCCCGCCTGGCCTCCTCCAGCGCCCGCTCCCGCAGGCCCAGGCCGCCGTGCACGGAGGCGCTGTCGAGCAGCGCGATGGCCAGCGCGCGCCGGTCGCCGATCTGCGCGGCGGCCTCGCAGCCGAGCTCTGCGACGGCCACCCAGTCGGCCCAGTACGCGCGCAGCGAGTGGCACAGGGAGCAGAACGCCCTGGCCAGCCCCCAGGTCAGCTCCCACAGCCGGAGCTGGCGGGCCAGGTGGATCATGGCGAGCAGCGTCAGCCGCTCGGCGTTGAGCCAGTCGCCGGCCCGGACCTGCCCGTCGGCGTCGGAGCGGCGTCCGCCCTTGCTCCAGTCCTGCGGCCAGCGGTTCTGCGCGGCCTCCTCGGCGCGGCGGCGGTAGCCGTAGAGCACGCGCTCGATGGCCGCCCTGCGCCGCTCGGCCTCGTCCTGCTCGGCCAGCTCCGCGGCGAACACCCTGACCAGGTCGTGCAGCCGGTAACGCATCGTGCCGGTCTGGTCGGTGCCCGAGCACTCGGCGAGCTGGGCGTCGATGAGGGCTTCGAGCTGGTCGGCGCCGTCGAGCCCGGAGCTGTCGAGCAGCTCGCCGGCCACCCAGCCGGGCACGTCGGGCGCGGTGAGCGCGCTGAGCAGGCGCAGCAGCCGGCGCTGCATGCCCGTGCAGTCGTCGTAGCTGAGCTGCACGGAGGCGCGCACGCTCTTGTCCACCGTCGGGGCCACTTCGAGCTGGTCGAGACGGCGGCGCGTGTCGGCCAGCCGGGCGGACATCTCGCGCATGCTCCACTGCTCGCGGGTGGCCAGCCGGGCACCGCAGATGTTGATCGCCAGCGGCAGGTAGTCGCACAGCCGCACGACCTCCTTGGCGGCCTCCAGGTCGTCGACGACCCGGTCGCCGCCGGCCAGCCTGGCCAGCAGCTCCACTCCGTGCGCCTCGCTGAACACGCCCAGCCGCGTGTCATGGGTGCCGTTCAGGAACAGCGGCGCGCGCGAGGTGACCAGCACCGCGCAGCCGGGCTCGGCCGGGATCAGCGCCTTGACCTGTTCGGCGTCGTGGGCGTTGTCGAGGCCGATGAGGATCCTGCGGCCCTTGGTCCAGGTCAGCCAGAGCTTGCGTAACTCGTCCAGGCCGCCGGGGTCGGTGGTCAGGCGCACGTCCAGCGCGCGCAGGAACCCGATCAGCACCTCGTCGGGGCGTACCGGTGCGTCCACGCCGCCGCGCAGGTCGGCGTAGAGCCTGCCGTCGGGGAACCAGCCCGCCGTCTCGTGCGCGAACCTGGTCATCAGCGCCGACTTGCCGACGCCGCCCCGGCCGTACAGGGAGACCACGAGGGGCGGTGAGAGGCCGGGGGTCTTCCTGCGCTCGGTGAAGACCTCGTGCAACTCGGCCAGCGCCTCGGCGCGGCCGGTGAAGTGCTCGGGGACCGGCGGCCACTGGTCGGGCGGGTGCGGGCCGGGCGCGGGGAGCGCCTGCTGCCGGGGCTCGCGCGGCTCTGTGGTGGCCCAGGTGGTCAGCCCGACGAGGACGGCCGCCGCGCCGGTCACGGCGACCTTGGCCAGCGGCGGGATCTCCCAGTCCACGGAGGCGGTCAGCACGCTCGCGGCGGCGGCCGCGAGGCCCGCGGAGATGGGCGCGGCCCATGGCACCTTTCTGCGTCTTTTGCGCGGTTTGTCAGGTAGGTCCCCTGTCAACGAACACCCCCCATGGGGTAATTCAAGCCAATGGGGTACGGCTTGCGCCAGCCGTACCCCATCGTTCATCTGTTAGCCGATCACATGACAGGTGGCCGTGGCCGTCTTGCTCGGGTCACTCTCCGAGGTGGCGGTGAGCTTGACCCTGGCCAGGCGGTCGCCGCCGGTCCCGCGCACGGCGTTCACGGTGACGAGGTCCTGCTTGCCGAACGCGACGGAGTCCAGCGCGTTCGGGAGCTGGGCGGTCCAGCCCTTGCCCTGGATCTCGGCCTTGAGCCGGTAGACGTCGGAGTTCAGGTAGGCGCTGACGTCCTCCGGGTGCTGCCCCTGCGCCGGGGCCGCCTTACCGGTGTTGAACAGCGGGAACTTGCAGGTGGAGATGTTCTTGCCGGTGGGCAGGCCGGTCGAGGGGAGCAGCTTGACGCCGCGCTTCTGCGGTCCCGCGCCGTCGAGCGAGCGGATGGCGACCGTGTAGGACAGCTCGCCGTCGCGGTCGCGCTTGACGTCGGTGACGTAGAAGTGCAGGCGGTTGGCCTGGTCGACGTACTCGTACTCGCTGCCGGAGTCCGTGCCGGCGTGGAAGAGGGCGTCGGCGAGCTGGCGGTAGTCGCCGACCGTGATCGGCACCTTCGTCCCGTCGGGCAGCACGTAGTCGGTCATGCCGATGTCCTGCGGGTTCGCGTCGATCACCCACTCGAACGGGGACCGGTCCTGGTTCTTGGTCTTGGCCAGCAGGACGCCGGAGTCGGGCGTGAAGGAGTCGGTGCCCACGCGGTCCACGACCTCGACTGTGTAGTTCTCGTAGCCGCCGCCGTCACACAGCGGGTTCTTCGTGACGTCACAGGCGGGGCTCTTGTCGCCGGTGTCGAAGGAGATGTTGACGCCGGACAGCTCGTTCTTGCCCGGCTGGACGGCGCGGGCCACGACCCGGGCGGTGACCAGGCCCGACTCGTCGAGCGCCTCGCGCGAGAGGCGTAAGACGTTCTGCTCGTCCACCATCTCCAGCTTGATCTTGTTGCGCAGCATGTGCTGCGCGCCCATGGACGCGCCGGCGGTCGGCGGGATCAGCCAGCGGGAGTGCGGGCCGCCGGGACCGTTGAAGCTGCCGCGGCTGAGCATCTCCCAGACGCCCGTGTACGCCCTGCGCGCCGGCACGCCGTACGGGTTGTTGTAGTTGTCGGCGATGCCCATGATGTGGCTCAGCTCGTGGGCGTAGACGGCCATGCCCGAGCTCTCGGCCTGGACCGAGTCGATGCCGAAGCGGGCGTTCGGCCAGAAGTTGGAGCCGGCCTGCCACGAGGTCCAGTCGACGTAGCGGGTGGCCACCCAGTTGGGCAGCGCGGGGTCCGGCGGGCCCCACTCGTCCGGCACGTCCTCCTTGGTCGGGAACTTCATCATCCCGAACTCCTGCCAGGTGGCCGACTCGTCCTGACCGGCGCTCAGGTAGAAGACGAAGTCGAACTGCTTGGCCACCTCCTCGCCCACGGAGGCGATCCAGGCGGCGTTGCCCTCGGTACGCAGGTTCTTGTTGCAGGTGTCACCCGCCGGGCAGCCGGTGCCACCCTGGAACTCCATCGCGTACTCGTGGTCCTTGCCCGACAGCGTGTAGGGCCCGAACCCGGTCAGCTCCACCCCGTACCTGCCGCCCGAGTCCTCCATCCAGTACTCGTGGATGGTGTGACCCTTGTTGAGGTCGTTCGGGGTGTTGAGGAAGTCCTGGTAGAACTTGGCCACCTGGTCGCGCGGGACGTCGTGGGCCTCGGCGCTCGGGTTCGCGTAGATCGTCGAGCCCTTGGGCTGCGTCACCACGAACGACTGGTTCGGGTAGTCGAGCAGCACGAGCGCGCCCTTGAACGTGCGCTTCGACCCCTTGACGGCGGGGTCGTTCCACTTGGTGCCGGGCGGCCGTTTGTAGTCCGCCCACGTCATGCTGTCGGGATTCTCCCAGTTCTGCGGATCAATCGGCTTGATGCCGCCGGCTGGGTCGGAGCGCAGGGCCTGGGCGTCGGCGGGTTCGTCGAGCTGCCAGGGCTGCGTTTGCGGCCAGTGGTTCTGCCGCCACGGATACTCGGGATCGGTGGGGGGTGCTGCGGAAGCAGGGGTCGCCATCAGGCTCACCGGGATCAGCACGATGGCCGCCAGCAAACCCTTCAGCAGCTTCTTCGGGGCAATCACGGATTGACGGTATAGACGATATTGACGGAGATCACCGATCAGTTGTAGGGAAGAACCCTAGTCGTCTTTCCGACAATTGTTGAAATATCCACGTAAAGGTGTTGGTGTGGCGGATCTCCAGCGGACCGTGGACGAGCTCGCCGCGCGTCTCGGCCGCCCCCTGCTGCTCGAGGACCGCGTGCAGCGCGTCGTGGCGTACAGCGAGCAGAACGGCGCCATGGACGACATCCGCCGCGACTCGATCCTGCGCCGCAGCACCACTCCCGAGGTGCGGCAGTGGTTCCGGGTGGCCGGCGTGCACGAGGCGACCGGGCCCGTGCGCACCCCGGGCGCGCCGCACTTCGGCCTGCTGCCACGGGTGTGCGTCCCGGTACGGCACGCGGACGCGCTGCTCGGCTTCCTGTGGTTCGTCGACGCGGAGCCGGCCATGTCGGACGCCGAGATCGCCGAGGCCGTGGCCGCCGCCCCGGCGCTCGCGCTGGCCCTGTTCCACGAGAGCCTGGCCACCGGGCTGGCCTCCCACCGGGAGCTGGAGGCGGTCACCGGGCTGCTGACGGGCGAGCGGGACGCGGCCAGGCAGCTCATCGAGGCGGGCGCGTTCCCGCAGGCGCAGCCGGTGACCGTACTGGTGGCCAAGCCGCGCGGGGCCGAGCCGGACGAGGCGCTCAGGCTGGGGCTGGAGCAGGGGCTGCTGGCGTTGCGGCGGCGGCTGAACGGTCACCATCCGCTGCACCTGGTCCGCTACGACCACGCCGTGCTGCTGACCGCCGGGCCGCCGGTCTCCCCCGACGAGCTGCACGCGGCCATGCCGGTGCCGGTGGTGGTCGGGGTGGGGCGGACCAGGCCGGCGCTGGCGGAGGCGGCGGAGTCGTACCGGGAGGCCAGGCACGCGGCGGAGGTGACCTCGCGGGTGCCCGGGCTCGGGCGTACGGCCGAGTGGGCGCGACTCGGCGTCTACCGGATGCTCACCCAGCTGCCCGACCAGGAGCTGCACCCGGGGCTGGAAGGACTGCTGGCCGACGCCCAGTACCTGCCGCTGCTGGAGACCCTGGAGACCTACCTGGACCTGGCCGGGAGCGCGGTCGCCACCTCTCGGGCGCTGCGGCTGCACCGGACGTCCCTGTACTACCGGCTGCAGCGGGTGGAGGAGCTGGCCCGTACCGACCTGAAGGACGGGGGCGAGCGGCTCGCGCTGCACCTGAGCCTGAAACTCGCCCGCCTCTCCGGTCGATATTTACCGAGAGAATCGCATAATTTGTCCTAATTGCGAACCTGACAGGGCTCACGTTTAATGCCCTGACAGGGATGATCCGACGGGAGTGCCGATGCCGCCTGCGAAACGTGCCGGTCCGGTCCTGAACAGGCGCGCGCCCCTGCCCGTCGTGGTCCATTCCAGCCCGCTCGTCCTGCCCGTCTGCGCCGATCCCATTCGCGACGGGGCCGTGGCGCTCAAGGGCGACCGGGTGGTCGAGGTGGGCACGCGGGCCTCGGTGACCACGTCCTTCCCCGCCGCCGAGGAGCTGCGGTGGACCGGCATGATCGTGGCCGGGCTGGTCGACGCCCGCGCCGCGGGGTCCGCCTCCGGGCTCGCCGCCGGACCCGGGGTGACGGCGCGGGCGGGGGTGGTCTCCGACCTGGCCGAGCCCGCCGGGGTGCCCGGGATCTCGTACGTCGAGGTGACCAGCGCGAGCGAGGAGGAGTGGGAGACCCGCGGGCGGGACGCGGTGATCACGGCGATCCGCGAGGTCGACCGGCCCTGCCCGGTGGGGATCGCGGCGCACACGCCGGACCCACAGGTGCTGGAGGACGTGGCGGTGCTGGCCAGGACGTTCGGGCTGCGCCTGCTGGTCGATCTGGACCGGCACTCCCCCGCCGCGCTGGACGAGGCGGGGGTGCTGGGCCCGCTGTGCCACGTGGCGGTCTCCCGGCCCCTGGACCCCGGGGAGCGCAAGCTGCTGCGGCTGCGCAAGACCGTGGTGGCCGTCTGCGCGTCGCCCGCCCCCGACGTGCTGGCCCTGCTCGACGAGGGCAACACCGTCGCCCTCGGCACCGGGGCCGACGGCGGTCCGACCGGCGGCACCGGCGGGGTGCTCGGGGTGGCGCGGGGCATCCGGCAGCACGCCCGCGAGCTCGGGCTACGGACCCGGGGGCTGGACGGCAGGCTGGTGGCGGCCGCGACCATGGGCGGGGCCCGGGCGCTGGGGATGCACCGGGGCAAGGGGCGCATCGGGTCGCTGGCCCCGGGGACCCGCGCCGACTTCGCCGTCTTCGACGCCCGCGGACGCTACCCGTACGCCGCGCTCCTGGCCCAGCCGCCCTGCCTCGGCACCGTCCTCGGCGGCACCGTACTCCCCGCGGCCTGATCGCTAGCGGAACTGGGACTCCACCAGGCCCAGCAGATCACGGAGCTGGTCGCGCTGCTCCTCCGTCAGGACCGTGAACAGGTCCTGACCCGCGTCCCGGCGGGCCTCGCGGGCGCGCTCGGCCATCCGGCGGCCCTCGGGGGTGATCACCACCAACGTGGAGCGGCGATTGGCGGGATCCACCTCGCGGCGCGCCAGCCCGGCCTCCTCCAGCGCGTCCACCACCGGCGTGAGCGAGCGCGGCACGATCCGCAGCTCGTCCGCCAGCCGCACCATCCGCAGCGGCTCCGGGGCCTCGGCGAGCGCCCGGAGAGCCCGCGCCTGCCCCGGATTGAGCCCCAGCGGGACCAGCCGGTCCACGTACCCGCGCCGCAACCGCCGGCTGACCAGGTGCAAGAGCTCGGCGAGCTCCTTTTCTCCCATGTCGATAAGTTTAGCCGGAACAAATATGAGTTAACCTCTGTTTGAGTGGACATCTGAAAGGAGGCGCCACTTGGCGGAGGAACCACGCGCGCCCCTCGGGCGCATCATCAAGCTGTTCCGCCCCTACCGCGGCCGGCTGGCCCTGGTGGGTTCCCTCATCCTGCTGTCGTCACTGGTGTCGCTGGCCTCGCCCTTCCTGCTGCGCGAGGTGCTGGACGTGGCGATCCCCGGCAGGGACGCCGGCCTGCTCGCGCTGCTGGCCCTGGGCATGATCGCGGTGGCGGTCGTCACCAGTGTGTTCGACGCCGTACAGACGCTGATGTCCACCACCGTGGGCCAGCGGGTGATGCACGACCTGCGCATCGCCGTCTACGGCCACCTGCAGCGCATGTCGCTGGCGTTCTTCACCCGCACGAGGACCGGCGAGGTCCAGTCGCGCATCGCCAACGACATCGGCGGCATGCAGTCGGTCGTCACCTCGACCGCCTCTTCCCTGGTCTCCAACCTCACCACCGTGATCGCCACGATCGTCGCCATGGTCGCGCTCGACTGGCGGCTGACGGTCGTCTCGCTGCTGCTCATGCCGGTGTTCGTGTGGATCAGCCGCAAGGTCGGCAGCGAGCGCAAGCGCATCACCAACGAGCGGCAGCGCAAGCTGGCGAGCATCGCCTCCATGGTCCAGGAGTCGCTGTCGATCAGCGGCATCCTGCTCGGCCGCACCATGGGCCGCTCCGACGGGCTGACCGAGCGCTTCGGCCGGGCCTCCGACGAGCTGGCCGACCTCGGCGTGCGGACGAGCATGGCCGGACGCTGGCGGCAGTCGTCCATCCAGATCGTCATGGCGGCCATGCCCGCGGTGATCTACTGGGCTGTCGGCCACACGGGCGCGATCTCGGTCGGCACGCTGGTGGCCTTCACGACCCTGCAGACCGGCCTGTTCAGGCCGATGGTCTCGCTGCTGCGGCTGGGCGTCGAGGTGCAGACCTCGCTGGCGCTGTTCGGGCGGATCTTCGAGTATCTGGACCTGCCGGTGGACATCCGCCCCGGCACGCGGGAGCTCAAGGACGTGCGCGGCGAGGTCCGCTTCGAGGACGTCGACTTCTCGTACGGCGAGACCCCCACCCTCACCGGCGTGGACCTCAAGGTCCCGGCGGGCGCCAGCCTGGCCGTCGTCGGCGAGACCGGCTCGGGCAAGACCACGCTCAGCTACCTGCTGCCCAGGCTCTACGACGTCACCGGCGGGCGGGTCACGATCGACGGGGTGGACGTGCGGGACCTGACGTTCGACACGCTGAGCGAGGCGGTCGGCGTGGTGTCGCAGGAGACGTACCTGTTCCACGCCTCGATCGCCGACAACCTGCGCTTCGCCAAGCCTTCGGCCACCGACGAGGAGCTGGAGGAGGCCGCGCGGGCCGCGCGCATCCACGACCACATCGCCTCGCTGCCCGACGGCTACGACACGCTGGTGGGCGAGCGCGGCTACCGGTTCTCCGGCGGCGAGAAGCAGCGCCTGGCCATCGCGCGCACGCTGCTGCGCAACCCGCCGGTGCTGGTCCTCGACGAGGCCACCAGCGCGCTGGACACGCAGACCGAGCGGGCCGTGCAGGAGGCGCTCGACGCGCTGGCGCGGGGCCGTACCACCATCACGATCGCGCACCGGCTGTCCACGGTCCGCGACGCGGACCAGATCGTCGTGCTGGACGGCGGGAAGATCGTCGAGCGCGGCACCCACGACGAGCTGATGGCCCGCGCCGGCCACTACGCGGCGCTGGTGAGCAGGGATCATCCGCTCGAGCTCGTTTAGGCATCATCCCAGTCCCATGAGTAGCCCTGGCCCCTCTGGCAACCGACGCCCACCACAGCGTCGAGGAGGGACAAGGAAGAGTTGGCCCAGGCCCTAAGCAAGGCCAAGTCATAGGATTTCGGGCCGCGTCCTGGGTAGGGGGCGCGTATGACCGAAAAACCTCCTGACCGGTTCGGGTTCAGTGACGAACAGGCGATCGAGTTCGAGGAGTGGACCGAGGATCTCGGTTTCTACCACGAGGTCAAGGAAGACGACCCCCAGCGTCGGGACACTCTCGACGAACGCCTTCGCCGCGAGGCCAGGGACCGGCTCCACGAGCCCCGCCCCAAGCACCGGCTGACCCAGCCGGACGAAGGGCTGGCGCCCGACACGGAAGGCGAGGAGATCGCCCTCGATTGGGGCGATGACGACGGGAACGACCTGTCGGCGGAGGAGCGTGCCATCCGCATCGACTCCGACGAGAACCTCACGTGATCCGTCCCCGCGCCGCCGTCACCGCTCGCGCGGCGTTCCGGCGCGGGCGCTCAGCCGACGCGTTCCGGCACTCGCGCTCAGCCGAGGCGTTCCAGCACTCGCACTCAGCCGAGGCGTTCCAGCACGGGCAGCACGGCGTGCAGGTCGTCGATGATCGCGTCGGCGGCCGCCGCCTGCGGGCGCTCGGCGTGCAGGTAGCCCCACGGGCCGCGGCGCAGCAGCGCCGTGCGCATGCCCGCCGCGGCGGCCGGGAGCACGTCGTTGTCGAGCCGGTCGCCGACGTAGAGGATCTCGCCGGGCTCCCGCCCCGCGACCGCCGCGACCTTGGCGAAGAACCCGGCGTCCGGCTTGGACACGCCCCATCCCTCGGAGGTGTGCACGGAGTCGGCGGGCAGGTCCATGGCGACGAGCGCCCCGTAGGCCCGCGCCGGCTGGTTGCCCGCGATGATCACCTGGTATCCGGCCGCCCTGATGGCGGCCAGGGCGTCGCGCACGTCGGGGTAGAGGTCGTCGGCGTCGAAGTGGTTGCGCAGGCCGTCGGGCTCGTCGCGCTCCCAGGCGGCATCCTCCGCGTCCGCGTCGAAGCCAGGGCGGATGAGCTCGAAGGCGTCGATGTGGGGGCGGTCCAGCGCCGCCATCCCGCCGAGCGCGCCCATCAGCACGAACTCGCTCACGCCCAGCCGCCCGGCCCAGCGCGTCCAGATGCGCGCCTCGCTGATCAGCGTCTCCCCGACGTCGAACACCACGGCCTTGATCATCAATCCCCCCGTTTCAACCCGTTCGGCCGGGCACCCAGGCAAAGCGCCCGACAAATCCTATAAGGGGGATTTCTTGATGAAGCCAGAGCGTGATGCGAAGCACCGCCAGCTCGACGCCGATCGCGTCCCACTCGACGACCTCACCATGACCACGGATCAGGGCGTCCCGGTCGATCACACGGACGACTCGCTGCGGGCGGGCACCCGCGGGCCGACGCTCATGGAGGACTTCCACTTCCGCGAGAAGATCACCCGTTTCGACCACGAACGCATCCCCGAGCGTGTGGTCCACGCCAGGGGCGCGGGCGCGTACGGGGTCTTCCGGCTCTACGAGCCGCTCGGCGACCTGACCTCGGCGGCCTTCCTGAACGACACCTCGACGCCGACGCCGACGTTCGTGCGCTTCTCGACCGTCGCGGGCTCGCGCGGCTCGGCCGACACCGTGCGCGACGTACGCGGGTTCGCCACGAAGTTCTACACCTCTCAGGGCAACTTCGACCTCGTGGGCAACAACTTCCCGGTCTTCTTCATCCAGGACGGCATCAAGTTCCCCGACTTCGTGCACGCGGTCAAGCCGGAGCCGCACAACGAGATCCCGCAGGCGCAGTCGGCGCACGACACGTTCTGGGACTTCGTGCAGCTCCAGCCGGAGTCGCTGCACATGATCATGTGGCTGATGTCCGACCGGGCGATCCCGCGCAGCTTCCGGATGATGCAGGGGTTCGGGGTGCACACGTTCCGGCTGGTGAACGCCTCCGGGCAGGGGACGTTCGTCAAGTGGCACTGGCGGCCGGTGCTGGGGACGTACTCGCTGGTGTGGGACGAGGTGCTGCGCATCCAGGGCAACGACCCCGACTACAACCGCCGGGACCTGTGGGAGGCCATCGAGCGCGGCGCCTACCCCGAGTACGAGCTGTGCGTGCAGCTCGTGCCCGAGTCGCGGGAGCACGACTTCGACTTCGACCTGCTCGACCCCACGAAGATCATCCCTGAGGAGCAGGTGCCGCTGCGGCCCATCGGCAGGATGACGCTCAACCGCAACCCGCAGAACTTCTTCGCCGAGACCGAGCAGGTCGCCTTCCACACCGCCAACGTCGTGCCCGGCATCGATTTCTCCAACGACCCGCTGCTGCAGGCCCGCAACTTCTCCTACCTCGACACCCAGCTCCTGCGCCTGGGCGGGCCCAACTTCCCGCAGATCCCGGTCAACCGGCCGGTGAACGAGGTACGCAACGACCAGCGCGACGGCTTCCACCAGCACCTGATCCACGAGTCGCGCACCAGTTACGCGCCCAACTCCATCAGCGGCAACCGCCCCGAGGCCACCGATGGCTACCGGCACTACCAGGAGCGGGTGGACGGCGTGAAGATCCGCGAGCGCAGCCCCAGCTTCGAGGACCACTACAGCCAGGCCACCCTGTTCTGGAACAGCATGGCGGACTGGGAGAAGCGGCACATCGTGGCCGCCTTCCTGTTCGAACTCGGGCACGTGGAGCGGCCCCCCATCAAGGAGGGCGTGGTCCGGCACCTGGGCCAGATCCACCCCGACCTGGCCGCCCAGGTGGCCCAGGGCCTCGGCCTGCCCGAGCCGCCCAGGACCGAGGTCCACTCCAACGCCTCACCCGCGCTCAGCATGACCGGCCAGCCGCAGAGCATCGCCACCCGCAAGGTCGCCATCCTCATGGCGGACGGGACGGACGCCAGCGAGGTGACCGCCCTGCGCGAGTCCCTGGAGGGCAAGGGCGCCATCTGCGAGGTGCTGGCCCCGGCGGAGGGCACCGTGGCCGGCATCCCGGTGGACCGGCAGCTCGGCGCGGCGAGCTCGGTCCTCTACGACGCGGTGGTGGCCGCCGACGGCGCGGCCCTGGCCTCGCTGGGGCGGGCGCGGTTCTTCGTCATGGAGGCGTTCAAGCACGGCAAGGCCATCGGGGCCGTGGGGTCGGGGCGGGAGCTCCTGGAGGCCGCCCGGCTGCCCAATGACGTGGGGGTGGTGATGGGGGACGGGATCGCGGAGAAGTTCGCGACGGCGGTGGCCGGCCACCGCTTCTACGAACGCGACGTGGACGCCGTCCCGGCGTGACCGGTACGCGAGTCGGCCGTCCTTCGGGGCGGCCGACTCGTGTGGCGTGAGCGTGCGCGTGGTGGAATACTTAGCGTGTCCGTTCGAATACGAAGGGAAAGATTCCATGGTCGCCATCGTGGAAGAAGAGCTCCACACGGACGCCGAGGAAGTGGAGGAGGACCACGCCGACGCCGTGGAGGAGGAGCAGCAGTCCGGCTCCGACGAAGAGGAACGTCACACAGACGAGGCAGAGCAAGAAGACAACCCGAAGTCGACTGCGGTGCGACGCCGCCGAACGCCACGCACCGCTCGGGAGTTGTTCGATGTCCTACCCCCCCTCCCCGGCTTCCGGGTTGAGGTCATCGAAGGGAAACTGGTCATGACCCCATCAGGCACCCCTGAGCATTTCTTGACCAGCGACGAGCTGGCCTACGCTCTGCGTCCGTTGCGCAAGGAACGCGGCTGGCACGGAGCACATGGCCCGCAGATCTGCATCGATGGGCCCAGATACTCACTCCAGCCCGACTACGTGCTGTGGCCCCGCGACTGCAAACGATGGGGTAATGAGCTGCTGTCGACTGGGGTGATCATGGTCACCGAGGTGGTCTCGCCCAGCAGCGTTCGCGACGACCGCGAGGAAAAGGTGCGTCTTTACGCGCTGGGCGAGGTGCCGGTCTACCTGCTGATCGACCAGGTCGCGAAGGCCCCGAGCGTAACTGTGTTCAGCGACATCGAGGACGGCGTATATCGCACGATCGACTCGGAGCCCATGGGAAAGCCGCTCTACCTGCCCGACCCCGTCAACTTCGAGCTCGACACCTCGATCTTCATGGTGTGAGCTTCTCCATCGCCTTGGTGATGCGCTTCTCCGAGACCGGCGTAGGCGTCCCCAGTGTCTGGGCGAAGAAGCTCACCCGCAGCTCCTCGATCATCCACCGGATCTCCACCACGTCCGGATCCCCTCGCCGCGCCCGAGGGAGCTTCTCCAACACATCGTGATAGTCGTCCTCGATCTTGTGTACCCGGTCCATCCACTCCTGGTCCCGCCAGGGTTCCTCCGGGAGCTTGGCGAGGCGGCGGTCGATTGCCCGGATATATCGGAGAATGTCGGAAAGGCGCCGGTAGCCCGTGGCCGTGACGAAGCCCCGGTAGACGAGCTTGCCGAGCTGGTCGCGGACGTCGTCCGTCGCCGCGCTCGCCCGCAGGGCGTCGAGCCGGGCCCCGGCCTCGTGCCAGACGCTCAGGATCTGCTCCACCTTCGACAGCACGTCGGCCGCCGTGTCGTGGAGGTGAGCCCGTACGTGCTGGTAGAGGCGGTCGAAGGCCACCGGGTCCCACGCCGCGCCCCCGGCGTCGAGCATCAGCTTGTCGACGGCCGCGTTGACCACGTCCTCGAACAGCGCCACCGCCCCGCCGTGCGGGCTGCGTGACAGCGCCAGCTTGGCCTGGTTGGACAGGCCGCCCAGCAGGGATTTGGCCGGGTTGGTGACGTTGAGGAGGAGCAGGCGGCGCACGCCGGGCCAGTGGGAGCGGCGCTGCTCGGCCGCCGTGTCGAAGATCTTGATCGAGACGGAGTCGCCCGCGTCCACCAGCGCCGGATAGCCCTTCATCCGGCCCTGCTCGAACACCTTCGGCAGCGTCCCGAAGCTCCACGTGTGCAGGCCGGTCTGCTCCAGGTCGTCGCCGGCCTGCGAGAGCGTCTCCCGCAGGCGCGGGGCGAGGCGGCGCTTCAGCGCGTCGAGGTCCTTGTCCTCGGCCACCGTGCGCCTGCGCTCGTCGATCACCCGGTACGTGATGCGCAGATGCTCGGGCACCTGGTCGAGCTGCCAGGCCTCGCGCGGCACGCGTACGCCGGTGAGGCGCAGCAACTCGCGCTCCACGGCCGCCAACAGCGGCTCGCCGCCCTGCTTGACCCCCTCCAGCACCTGCTTGGCGTAGTTGGGGGCGGGCACGAAGTTGCGGCGCATGGCCTTCGGCAGGGAGCGGATCAGCGCGGTGATCAGCTCTTCGCGCAGGCCGGGGATCTGCCAGTCGAAGCCGTCGGAGCTGACCTGGTTGAGCACCTGCAGCGGCACGTGGACGGTCACGCCGTCGGCGTCCGCGCCCGGCTCGAACTGGTAGGTCAGCTTCATCCGCTGCCCGAGCTGTTTCCAGGTGTCGGGGTAGTCGCGGGCGCTGACGTCGGCGCCCTCGTTGACCAGCATGTCCGGCGAGAACGTGAGCAGGTCGGGCGTCTGCTGCCTGGCCTGCTTCCACCAGGAGTCGAAGTGGCGGGCCGAGACCACGTCGGCCGGCACCCGCTGCTCGTAGAAGTCGAACAGCGCCTCGTCGTCCACCATGATGTCGCGGCGGCGCGCCCGGTTCTCCAGCTCCTCGACCTCGCCGAGCAGCCTGCGGTTGTCCTTGAGGAAGCGGTGGTGGGTGTCCCAGTCGCCCTCGACCAGGGCATGCCTGATGAACAGCTCACGCGACAGGTCGGGGTCGATGCGGCCGTAGTTGACCTTGCGGCCCACCACGAGCGGCACCCCGTACAGGGTGACCTTCTCCAGGGCGATCACCGCACCCTGGTTCTTCTCCCAGTGCGGCTCGGAGTAGGTGCGTTTGACCAGGTGCTGCGCGAGCGGCTCGACCCAGTCGGGCTCGATCTTGGCGTTGACGCGCGCCCAGAGCCGGGAGGTCTCGACCAGCTCGGCCGACATGACCCACTGCGGCTGCTTCTTGGCCAGCGCCGAGCCGGGGAAGATGGCGAAGCGGGCGTTGCGGGCGCCGAGGTATTCCTGGATCGGCCGCCGGCCGTCCTGCCCCCGCTGCTTGTCCATGACGTCCTTGACGCCGATGTGCGACAGCAGCCCGACCAGCAGCGACGCGTGCACGTGGTACGGCTGCGCGGGCTGGCTGTTGGGCTGGGCGCCGAGCGACTGGCGCACCTGGCTGTAGATGTCCTGCCACTCGCGTACGCGCAGGTAGTTGAGGAACTCGGCCTTGCACA
Organism: Nonomuraea sp. NPDC052116; assembly: GCF_040680035.1. Taxonomy (NCBI): domain Bacteria; kingdom Bacillati; phylum Actinomycetota; class Actinomycetes; order Streptosporangiales; family Streptosporangiaceae; genus Nonomuraea; species Nonomuraea sp. NPDC052116. The sequence continues at coordinate 79,105 of NZ_JBFAWA010000019.1, forward strand.
GCCGCCGGAAGGCGCTGGAGGACAGCTCCTGCTGCTTGTCGCGCAGGTAGTTCCACAGGTTGAGGTAGGCCAGGAAGTCGGACTCGGGGTCGGCGAAGCGCCGGTGCTTCTCGTCGGCCTGCTGCTGCTTGTCGGACGGGCGCTCGCGCGGGTCCTGGATGGACAGCGCCGCGGCGATCACCATGACCTCGCGCAGGCAGCCGTTCTTCTCGGCCTCCAGCACCATGCGGCCCAGGCGCGGGTCGACGGGGAGGCCGGCCAGCTTGCGGCCGACGCCGGTGAGCTTGCCGTGGACGTCGAACGCGCCCAGCTCGTGCAGCAGGTTGACGCCGTCCTTGACCTGGCGGCGGTCCGGCGGCTCCACGAACGGGAACGCCTCGATGTCGCCCAGCCCGATCGAGGTCATCTGGAGGATGACGGAGGCCAGGTTGGTACGCAGGATCTCGGGGTCGGTGAACTCCGGCCGGCTGAGGAAGTCTTCCTCCTCGTACAGCCGGATGCAGATGCCGTCGGAGGTGCGGCCCGAGCGGCCCTTGCGCTGGTTGGCGCTGGCCTGCGAGACGGCCTCGATCGGCAGCCGCTGCACCTTGGTGCGGTGGCTGTAGCGGGAGATGCGGGCGAACCCCGGGTCGACGACGTATTTGATGCCGGGGACCGTGAGCGAGGTCTCGGCGACGTTGGTGGCCAGCACGACGCGGCGGCTGGTGTGGCGCTGGAAGACGCGGTGCTGCTCGGCGGCGCTCAGGCGGGCGTAGAGCGGGAGGATCTCGGTGTTGCGGAACTCGGCCTTGCCCAGGGCGTCGGCGGCGTCGCGGATCTCCCGCTCGCCCGACAGGAACACCAGGATGTCGCCGGGCCCCTCCGAGATCAGCTCCCGGCAGGCATCCACGATGCCCTGGGTCTGGTCGTCGTCCTCGCCGAGCGGCCGGTAACGCACCTCCACCGGGTAGGTGCGGCCGGAGACCTCGACGATCGGCGCGTCGTCGAAGTGGCGGGAGAACCGCTCGGGGTCGATCGTCGCGCTGGTGATGATGACCTTGAGGTCGGGGCGCTGGGGCAGGAGCTGCTTGAGGTAGCCGAGGATGAAGTCGATGTTGAGGCTGCGTTCGTGGGCCTCGTCGATGATCAGCGTGTCGTACTGGTCGAGCATGCGGTCGTTCTGCAGCTCGGCCAGCAGGATGCCGTCGGTCATCAGCTTGACGAGCGTGCGGTCGCTCGCCTGGTCGGTGAAGCGGACCTTGTAGCCGACCACCTCGCCCAGGTCGGTGCCGAGCTCCTCGGCGATGCGCTCGGCGACCGTGCGGGCGGCGATGCGGCGGGGCTGGGTGTGGCCGATCAGCCCGCGTACGCCGCGGCCCAGCTCCAGGCAGATCTTGGGGATCTGGGTGGTCTTGCCGGAGCCCGTCTCGCCCGCGATGATCACCACCTGGTGGTCGCGGATGGCCGCCAGGATGTCGTCTTTCCGCTGGGAGACCGGCAGGTTTTCCGGATATTTCACCACCGGTACGGCTTCGCGCCGCCGGACCAGCCGCTGCTCGGCGCGTTCGACGTCGGCGAGGATCTCCGCGACGATCTTGTCCCGGGCGTCACGTGACCGGACCCGGCGCATGCCGTCGAGCCTGCGCCGCAGTCGCCGCTGGTCGCGCGGCATGAGCTCGGGCAGGCGGGAGTGGAGCTCGGCGAGTGGAGAGGACAAGGAAGGCGTTCCCATACTGCTTTCAGGATATTTGAGCCCCGCGTCCCCGGAGCCAACCGACCATGCTGCCCGACACCGGCGGGACGCGCATCCCAATATCTCGCCCGGCCCGGGGCGCCTGCCGGTTATACCAGCTCGGCGGCGAGACGTTCGATCGTGTCACGGCCCTCCAGGGGGCGCAGCCAGGCGGCGGGCAGGACTCCGGTGCCGTGGAGGGCGCCGAGCAGGTTGCCGCACACCGAGCCGGTGGAGTCGCTGTCGCCCGAGTGGTTGACCGACAGCAGCAGGGCCCGCTCCACGGAGGGCTCGGCCAGCGCGCAGTACACGCCGATGGCCAGCGCCTCCTCGGCCACCCACGCGCCACCCAGCGACTCGACCCGCTCCGGCGAGTGCGCGCCGCCGGCGGCGGCGAGCGCCACGGCGGCGCGCAGGGCCGCGCTGGTCTCGTCGTGCGCCGGGTAGGCCGCCAGCAGGTCGAGGGCGCGGTGGACGGCGGGCTCCAGCGCCTCGCCCGCCACGAGGCACGCGGTGATCGCGGCGAACGCCCCCGCGGCCAGGTAGCCGGTCGGGTGCCCGTGGGTGATCTGCGCGCACGCCGCCGCCACCTCGAACGCCTCCCGAGGGTCGGGCCCCGCCGTGCCGGAGAGCGCGACCAGGCCGAAGGGGGCCGAGCGCATCACGGTGCCGCAGCCCTTGGAGTCCGGGTTCACCGGGCCCGGGACCCCCAGCGGGGACGGCCCCGGGAACTGCTGACGCAGGCCCGACAGGCAGGCGTTGCCCGGAGCCCGGCGCGAGTACAGCCAGGTCTCCTCGCGCAGCCGGCCCGTGCGGTGCGGGCGGTCCGCGGGCGGCGGGGCCTGGTGGTTCTGGGTGTCGAGCCAGCGCAGGTACGCCTGCCGCACCGGCTCCACCACCTCGGGGTACGGGGTCGGGGGTCCACCAGCGTGGCCGGCGCGGGCCCGGAGCAGCCCTTCCACGGTGAAGAGCGTCATCTGGGTGTCGTCGGTGATGAGACCGGATCTTCCTCGCCACGTCGTGACATATCCGGTAATGCCCTCGGCCCCGTGCTCCCTGCGGATCTCCCGCCACGACTGGAACTCGATCGGCGACCCGAGCGCGTCGCCGATCGCGCCCCCGAGGAGGCAGCCTCGTACTCGATCCCGTACGTCCATGAGGAAATCTTGTCAGGCTCCGGGCGGTCTGAGAGATTGCGGGTGATTCGGCCCACGTCCCGGAGGTCACGCGTGCCACAATTACGCCCGGCCCTCTTCGCCGTCACCCTCACCCTCGCGATCGCGATACCCGCCCAGGCGGCGGCAGCACCACCCGCCATCACCGTCCAGAACGGCAGTACGCAGCCGGTCTTCTCCTACGCGGACGCGGTCCGCGAGCACGTGTACGTCGAGTCAACCGTCGACAGCGACCTCGACGGGAAACTCGACAGAGTACGCGTGGACGTCATCAGGCCCAAGGAGTCCGGCCCGGGGCTCAAGGTGCCGGTGATCATCGATGAGAGCCCGTACTACGACAACTCGGGCCGCGGCAACGAGGCAGAGCGCAAAATTTACGACGCCGCCGGAAATGTCACCAAATTTCCGCTCTTCTACGACAACTACTTCGTCCCCCGCGGCTACGCCGTCCTCAACGTCGACATGCTCGGCACCACCCGATCGGACGGCTGCCCGGACATCGGCGGCAAGGCTGACGTCCTGGGCGGCAAGGCCGTCATCGACTGGCTGAACGGCCGCGCCAAGGCGTTCAGGGCGGACGGCACCCCGGCCGTGGCCGACTGGACGACGGGCAAGGCCGCCATGATCGGCAAGTCGTACGACGGCACTCTGGCCAACGCCGTCGCCGCCACCGGCGTCGAGGGCCTGAAGACCATCGTGCCCATCTCGGCCATCAGCTCCTGGTACAAGTACCAGCGCTCCAACGGCGTCATCTACAACCACGACTACGCCTCCTGGCTGGCCAACTACGTCGACACCGACCCCGAGGCCAAGTGCCAGGCCGTGCGCGACAGGATGGACGCCGAGGACGGGGACGACACAGGCAATTTCAACCCGTTCTGGGCCGAGCGCGACTACATCAAGGGCCTGCTCGGCGACGCCTCCAAGGTCAAGGCCAGCGTGTTCGTCGTCCACACGGTCAACGACCTCAACGTCAAGCCCGACAACTTCTCGACCTGGTGGAAGGCCCTGGCCGACCGCAACGTGCCGCGCAAGATCTGGGTCGGCCAGACCCAGCACGTGGACCCGTTCGACTTCGAGGGCCGGCGCGCGCTCTGGGTGGACACCCTGCACCGGTGGTTCGACTACTGGCTGCACGGCGTACGCAACGGGATCATGAACGAGCCCCGCGCCGACGTCGAGATCGGCCCGGCCCGCTGGACCACCCAGCACGACTGGCCGGCGCCGTTCGCGCTCAAGGCGTCCCTTCGCCCCGCGCCCGACGGCTCGCTCGGCCTGAAGCCCGCCGCCAGGAACAGCACCGCCTCCTTCACCGACGTCGCCATGACCGAGAGCGCCATGGTGGCCGACGTCGGGACGGCGAACCCGGGACGGGTCGCGTTCACCACGGGCGCGCTCCCGCTCGACCTGCGCCTGTCCGGCACGCCCACCGCGGACCTGCGGGTCAAGCTGGACAAGCCCACCTCCAACCTGACCGCCCTGCTCGTCGACTTCGGCGACGGCACCCGCGTCGACTGGCGCCGCGGCCAGGGCATCACCACGCTCACCGAGGAGGACTGCTACGGCGAGAGCACCGCGGCCGACGACGCCTGCTACAAGAAGGTCGTCACGAACGTGGCCACCCGCCCGCTCGAGATCGTCGCCCGCGGCTGGATCGACGTCCAGAACCGCGACTCGCTCAGCCAGGCCGCGCCGCTGCCGCCCGGCACGTACGGGACGGTCAAGTGGCTGACGCTGCCGCAGGACTACACCTTCAGGAAAGGCCACCGGGTCGGCCTCGTGGTGGCCGGCACCGACTCGACCTACAGCGACGAGACCGGCACCGGCGCGACCGTGACGCTCGACCTGGCCAGGTCCAGCGTCGTCGTCCCGTTCGTCCTGGGCACGCCGCTGGCGGACGTGCCGCAGGACACGACCACGTTCCGCGGTCCCGACCGGGTCGAGCTGCCCGAGCCCGATCGCGAGTTCTCGTTCTTCTAGCGGTATGAGGGGGCTTCCAGCGATATGAGGGGGCCTCGGGCGCGCTGCCCGAGGCCCTCACCCGCAGGAGAGGACGCCGCGCCGGTAGTCGAGCGTCGTCCGCGTGCCCTTCTGCCGGACCGTCCAGGCGACGCTCATGGTCAGGGTGCCCGCCCCGGCGCTGGTGCCGCCGGTCGTCTTGCCGTCACCGGTCGCCCTGCCCGCCCACCGGACGGTGATCTTCCCCCGCTCCACGCTCGACCGCCCGGAGCAGCCGGTCCGCGAGAGCGGCGCGGTCACCTTGAAGGTGTTTCCGGACACGGTGATGCCGTCGGTGCCCTTGGCGGAGACGATCTCGCAGCGTCCGTCGCACGACAGCGCGAACGTTCCGGTACGCCCCGAGCCCAGCCACGCCGTCGCCGGCGACAGCCCGGCCACCGGGGGCGCGGGCTTGGGCAGCTCGGCCTTCCTGGCCATGCTCGTCAGGCCGGCTCCGGCGGCCATCGGGGCCACCCCGGCCACCCAGCGCGACGGCTCGTCCAGCAGGCCGCCCGTCTGCGCCGAGGCCTTGGTGAGCGTCGGGGGATGCTTCTGGGCGTTCACGACGGCCCAGACCAGCCCGGCCACCAGCAGGCCCACGCCCACGATCAGGCCGAGCCTGGCCACGGCCCTGATCGGCGGCCCCGCCTCGGGGTCGTCGTCGTCCAGCCGGTCCCGCCAGAACTCCTGAACCTGCCCGTCCCGCAGCTCGGCCAGATCGCCGCCCAGGGAGATCCCGCCGTACCGGATGATGGCGCCCTCGCTGTGGGAGCCGTTGCCCGAGCCTTTGATGGCGGCGCTGAAGACGAGCTTGTCCCCGTACGCGCCGCCGCGGAAGGCCCGCGTACGGCTCGGCGGCGTGAACGGGTGCCGCCCGCGCACGGCGGGTGCCGCCGGGGGCTCCTGGTCGGCGGCGGCCGCGCCCGCCGCCGACCAGGGCTTTCCCGAGGTCGCCGTCGTGGGGTCGGCGACCGGGATCTGCGGCGTGGCGTCGGCGACCGGAGGAGCCGGGGAAGGACCGGTCTCCACCAGTGTGCGTGCCTGCACGGGGAAGCCGTCCGCCCGCCAGAGAGGCCCCTCGCCGGGCAACGGCTGCGCCAACGCCAGCCGGTTGGGAAGTGTGCCGGGCAGTGTGGTGATCGGCAGGCGGCGCAGCAGCGCCGCCGCCGACATGGTCCTGGGCGCGGCCCGGCAGGTCGCGCAGGACTGGATGTGACGGCCGATCCTGGCCCTGGCCCGCCGGCCGGGCGCCGCGACCCACGCCGACACGCGTGCCGTCAGGTCGGGGCATCCGTCGCGCCCCCGCGCGGCGATGATCGCGGCGAACCACTCCTCCAGGGACTCCGCCGCCCGGGTGACGATGGTCCGCACCTCGTCCTGGCGCAGCTCGAAGAGCACGGAGATCTCCGCGTCGGCCAGGCCGTGGCGCATGGACAGGTCGAGCAGCTCCCGTTGCGGGCGCTCCAGGGAGAGCAGCGCCTCGGGCAGCAGTTCCGACATCCGGCCGGGCCGCGACCACGAGCCGATGCTCGCGGGCTTGGCGACGAACGCCCGGTGCGCGCGGGCCACCGCGTACAACCAGGGCCGCCGCAGGGCCGGATCGACCACGCGATCCGCGTACAGGTGCGCCGTCAGCATCGCACCGGCCACCGCCTGCTCGGCGTCGCCAGCGGCGAGCTCCGTGCGGCAGTAGTCGTAGAGGCGGGCTCCGTGCTTGTCGCACAGGTCGCGAATGGCCTGGCGAGCGTCGTCAGACAGGGTTCGCCACATCCGGCGTCACACCTCCTCCAGTCAGTACGCGGAACGGGGGGTCGTCACCTCTTCCCTGGCACGGTGTCCAGTAATGAGGCCTGTGCCAGGTAGGCACGTGTCGCGTCAGGGTCTCCGGCGATGGCGCGCAGCCCGGCCATGGCGGCCGCCAGCCTGGCGCTGTCACGTTCCCGCACGCCCGCGAGCCGGGTCTCGCGAGGCGGGATCACCCGCTGCAGCAGCACCGAGCGCCGCCGCCAGGCCCACGCCTCCAGCGCCGCCGGCGGGGCGAAGCCGCCGATCACGGCCGCGATCACCTGGCCCACCTCGGCCGCGTCGTGGATGCCGGCGTTCATGTTGAGCCCGCCGACCGTGGAGGTCAGGTGCGCGGCGTCGCCCACGAACAGCACCCGGCCGCACCGGTACGAGGTCAGCACGCCCCTGGACAGCCCGAACCGGTCGGCGCCCGTCACGTGGATCGGCCCGCTCGCCCCCGGCAGGGCCCGGCGGACCAGCAGGGACAGGTTCGGCGGCGACAGCGGCTCGTGCGTGTCGCAGGGGATCTTGAAGATGATCCGCCAGTGGTCCGGCAGCCCGAGCAGCGTGCACGACTGCTGCACGTCCCGCACGTACGTCAGCGGCGCCAGGCTCGGCAGCAGCCGGTCCAGCGGCGAGTCGGTGAACACCCGCAACGCCTGCGTCGGGTAGGCGGACCTGGGGAACGGCAGGCCCAGGGAGCCCCTGACCGTGCTGTGCGCGCCGTCGGCGGCGATCATGTACCGGGCCCGCGTCCAGGTGTGGCCGACGCGGACCCGGATCCCTGTGCCGCCTTCGGCCACGCCGTCCACGTGGGTGCCGAACCGCACGTCCACGTCCGGGTAGACGCTGAGGGCCGCCAGCAGCAGCGGGGTGAGCGCGGCCTGGTCGGCGTGGATCCTGAACGGATGCCTGGTCAGGCCGTTGAGCCGGTTCATGCCCATCTCGGCCAGCACGATGCCGGACCGGTCGCGCCACTGCACCCGGTCGACGACGCGGCCCTTGGCGACGAGCTGGGACGCCACGCCCAGGTCGTCGAGGAGGTCGAGCGTGGCCGGGTGGAACGTGCAGGCCCTGGTCTGCTTGCTGAGCTCGCTCTCGCGCTCCAGCACGGTGACCGGGATCCCGGCCTTGGCCAGCGAGAGCGCCGCGGTCAGCCCCGCGGGTCCCGCTCCCACCACGATGACGCCGTTCATGCCGCGCCTCCCATGTACCGCCGGTGCGGCACGCGGCCGAGCGTCACCTGCTGCCCGATGGTCCTGGACAGCGCCCACCAGGCCGTACAGAGGTTGGAGGTCAGCAGGATCCGGTCGTTGCCGGCGCTGAGGGGGCCGAGCACGGGCAGCGTGGCCATGCCGGTGCCGGTGAACAGCAGCACCGCGTCCGCCGGCAGCTCGGCCAGTTCGACCTGGCTGATCAGCTCGGAGGGGGTGACCGCGTACGAGGAGTAGCCGTTCTTCGCGCGTACCTGGATGACCTGGGTGACGTTCAGGCCGGCCGTCTTCCAGAACCGCTCGGCCAGCTCAGTCAGCCACGGCTGGTACGGGGAGACCAGCACGATGTCGCTCACCTCGGCGTGTTCCATCGCCTCGCGCGTGGCCTGCGTGGCCGAGGCGAAGGGCACCCCGGTCGCGGCCGACAGCTCGGCGCACTGGTCGCGGTCCTCATCGGGACCGAGGAGGTAGCGGGGCTCGCTGCAGGCCATGACCATCGCGCTCAGCGGCAGGGCGTCGAACGCGTAGACCATGGAGGGCAGGGCCTCGTTGTAGCTTTCCAGCCGTTCGGCCAGAGACTGCCCGGGCCGTACCGGGAAGCGCGTGACGTGCATGTCGGCGCGCGACCCGAGCAGGCGGGTGAGCTCGGGCTCCGCCGAGGGGTTGGCGGGCGCCACGATCACTCCCACCCTCCCGCGGCTCACTGAAGGCTCCGGGCGAGGACGGTGCGCATATGGGTTCTCCTCCTGTGCGGGAAGGGTGTGATGTCAGATGACCGGGTGGCGTAACGCGTGGTCGATCTCGGTGATCGCCCGCGCGGACACCGGGCGGATGCGGCGCAGCCTGTGCACGGTGCGCGGCGCTTCTTCCACCGGCGGCGCGTCGCCCTGGTCCTCGCCCCAGGACGGCTGCGGCGCGTGGCGCGCTCCGCGTGCGTGGACCTCGTGCGGCTGTGATCGGCGCAGTTCATCCGTGAGCATGATCGCTCCTGTTCATCGCGGGTTGACGACCTTGCGGTCGTATGTGGCGAAGCGGGCCAGAACCTCGCTCCGTACTCGGTTGACGTGGCCGCGCGGCTCGGCGAGGAGCCGACGGAAGATCGCCGGCCCCTCTTCCGCCGCGCGTTGAGATCGAGGTTCGGTCTCATGGCCCGACGCCCCGGCGACCCGCACCAGCGCCGTGGCGGCGAGCAGAACGGCGGCCGGGAGAACGGCCACCAGGACGGAGACGGGCCCGGAAGCGGGCCCCTCCGAGAACGGCCGGCCGATCAGCACTGTGGCGCCCATCGCGCCGATCACTCCACCCAGCATCGCCCACGTGCCGATGGTGCCGATCGCGGAGGCGTGCTGACCGGGTTCGGCGCTCGCGGTGGCCCCCGCCAGAAGACCGACCGCGAGCGCGCCGAATCCGGCGCCCATCAGCACCGCGTCGAGCAGGCTCCACCCGTCGGAAGACGAGTGGGCCGGCAGCGGCGCGCAACCTCCGCCCAGAGCAAAGCCTCCGTCGTAGACGGCTCCGTCGGTCCCGACGCGGCGGACGGCCAGGATGGCCGCCGGAGTCACCGCGATCACGGCCGACAGGAGCCCGGCCTTCTCCACAAAAGGCGGCCCCATGGCGAGCACGGCGAACGACGCCGCACCGGACGGGCAGAACGCGCCCGCCGCCATCGGGAGTCCGCTACGTCGCCGGAGCCGCAGGCCGGTCGCGCGCGCACGGTGCCGCCACGAGGTCGCGTACGATCCCGCGTACGACCTCGCGATCGGCTCCGCGGCCGCGGCCGCACGGCCCGGCGAACGCCGATAAAGCCGGCCCCAGGCGCTCCCCCTCGTGTCGGCCAGCACGCCAGCCGCTAACGCGCTGGTCGACAGCACCGCGCCGACTAAGTCGGGCACGTGCCGCGCGATGCCGGAGGGATGGGGAAGCGCCGGGGCCAGCGGCACAAGCGCCGCCGTCAGTCCCAGGCGGGGAAGTCGGCCGTGATCGGCCGGCGGCCACCCGCCGTCTGACAGCAACGCCAGCATTCCCGCTCCTGCGCACGCGCACCAGAACGCGACGCCCCAGGGCCGTTGGCCGGTGGGCGGCGCGCCGGGCGGCAGCGCGTACGCGGCGGGGAACCTCATGGCGACGCCGAGGTGGTGACCCGGCCGCCTCCTGACCCGGTGCCGTGGCCACGCCACGGCTGCCAGGACCGGTGCGGCCCGGTGCGCGGGGATGGGCGTCGGCGTCATCGCGCCGTCCCCGCTCTGGTGGTTGCCACGTTGGGCACGCTGACGCAGACCATGCGCTCGGTCAGCCCAACCCCCGGGGAGGAATCCGGCGTGGCGGAGCACGATGCCGACGAACGTGCGCGCGACCTGGCCGGCACCGCACCACCGGCCACCGTGCGCGCGACCTTCGAGGCGAGCGCGAGATGTTCGCAGCAGCGGCAGCCGACCTTGGCCTCGAGCCCCGCCACCTGGGCGAGCCTGAGCCGCAGCGGCTCCAGCGACGACCGGCGTTCCAGGCCGTCGAGGTCTTCCAGCCGGGCGGGCCAGCGCAGCGCGTCGCGGCAGCGGGTCTCCACCTCGGCCGGGAGCTCCTCCACCGGGAACCCCTCGTGGCGCAGCCGGGTGGCGATCATGACGGCCATGAAGGCCGTCTTGTCGAAGTCGGCCAGCCGTCCCGCCAGGGCCGCGCTCAGCATCCTGGCGCGGTGGCTCAGGCAGACCGCACTCCACCCGAGCAACAGCAGCCGATCAGGTCCCGTCTCCGTGTGCCAGCCGGCCAGCCGCAGCTCGCGGGCCATCCGGTGGTAGAAGCGCCAACGGTGACGAGGGCTGTCCAGCCAGACCTGGAGGCCACCGAGAGGCAGGCTCGCGACCTGAACGCCGGCTCCCACCGCCGGCCCGGCCACGCGCGCGCAGATCCGCTGCACCACTCGCTCCTGCCCCGTGGAGGGCAGATCTTCGAGGTGCGAGGATTCCATGGTCACGTCCGGCCACCTCCTCCCCGACTGTTAAGCCACAGTTACCATGCCCTCCGATAGTCTGCTTACGAGCGAGGCTATGTCAACTGACAGTTTGCGCATAAGTTGATACCTACTCGCGGGGCAGAGCTGCCCCGCATGGCAGGGGACAGTGCGGCTCGCGTCCCTTACGCTGGAAAAGTTCACGGGCGGTGGATGGAGGTGTGCCGTGGCGAACTTCGCCGAACGGCTCGATCTTGCGCTGACCAAGCGCGGCTTCACCGGCGCGCAGGTCGCCTCCGCCCTGACGGAGGCGGGCATCCCCATCACCCGCGCCTACGTCAGCCAGCTGCGCACCGGCAAGCAGACCAACCCGACGCTCCAGGTGCTCAGGGCGCTGGCCTCGTGCCTCCAGGTGAGCGTCGGCTGGCTGGTCGGTGACGACTACCTCGAGTCCGGCGCGGTCGAGGACCTCCAGCTGCGCGCGGCCGCCATCGGCCTGGGCACCTCAGAGCTGTCCGAGAGCTCCCTGACCCTGCTGCGCGGCGTGGTCGAGCTGGCCCGCAGGGCCGAAGGACTGCCCGACGAGCCCGAGCCCCCCTCCTCCCCCGACATCCCCGAGGCGGCCGCGCCGCTGAGCGGGCCGCAGCGCCGGGCGCTCGGCAGGCGGCTGCACGGCCTGCGCCTGGCCGCCGACCTGTCGGTCGCGCAGGTGGAGACGGCGATCGGCAAGGGAGCCGCCGCGATCCCGGCCATCGAGGAGGGCCGGATCGCGCCCGCCCCCATCACCGCCGAGCGCCTGCTCGCCCTCTACGGCGTCACCGCCCCGCCCATCCGCGAATACGTGCTGTCGCTGGCCAGGGGCGAGCGCGAGGCCGCCTGGTACGACGCGCAGTCGGTGCCGGTCTGGCTGGCCACCACGTACGCGCTGGAGCAGCGGGCCACGGTGATCCGCACCTACCACCCCCAGTTCGTCCCGCCGCTGCTGCAGACCGAGGAATACGCCAGGGCGGCCGTCACCGTGACCGGGCCGGCGACGCTCGGGCAGCAGACGGTCGACGAGGCGCTCGCCCTCGTGCTGGCCCGCCAGGAGGCCGTGGCCCGTGACAGCGGCATCGTGGTGTGGGCGGTCATCGACGAGAGCGTGCTGACCCGCTCGATCGTCGGGCCGCACGTCCAGCTCCGCCAGATCGACCAGCTCATCGAGCACGCCAAGCGGCCCAACGTCTCGCTCCACGTGCTGCCGACGGACGATCCCGTCTACGTGCCGCGCACCGGCCCGTTCACGCTCTGGCGCTTCGCCGAGGCGTTCGAGGCGGACATCGCGTGCGCCCACGGCATCGAGTCCGACGAGCTGATCACCGACACCGCCGCGGTGGAGGCGTACCACCAGGCGTTCACCAAGCTGTCGGTGACGACGACGACCCGCGAAGAGACTTTCGAGGTGTTGAATTTCCATCGCGAGCGGCTTTCGCGTTCCCTCGGAAAGTGATCTCCTTCCCTAATGGATGATCGTTATTCACGGTAGCGGGTTAGCCAGATATACCGAAAACTAATGGCTTTTCCGGTTGTCATCCGCCGCGCAGCGAGGATCATAAGTTCTGGGTCATCGAGTGGGGTCCGAAAGGATCATTCTTTTCCCGAGAAAGTGGGCGAGGGGAAAGGGGCAACACTCAATGCGTCAGCGTGCCATCCGAAACCTGGCGAAGCTGGAGATGACCCAAGCCAGGATCACCCGGGTTCTCGACGCGGCCACGGGTGGGAAGAACAACTTCGTGGCGGACAGAGACGCAGTGCGCCGCTACGACCAGGCCGCTCCCGTCGTGACGACGGCCGCACGGGCCGTGCTCCACTATTTGTGCCGTGTGGTGCGTCATCTGGCCGGCGAAGGTGCGGACCAGTTCGTCATTGTCGGGAGTGGAGTGCCCAGCGGCCTGCCGGCGGGCAGACAGTTGCACGACGTGGCCCGTGACGCCCTGTGCGGCGCGGTCCCCCGTGTGGTCTACGTGGAGAACGACCCGATGGTGCTGGCCGGAGCCCGGGCGACCATCGAGCCCGTCACCGACCTCGTACGCGTCGTAGAGGGCGACGTGCGCGAGATCGACGACATCCTCGATGACCGGGTCCTGCAGACGTTCCTCGACTGGGACCGGCCCATGGCCGTGCTGCTGCTGTCGACCCACAGCCTGAACGACGACGAGTACTTCCACTACGTGATCAAGCGGATCCGGCAGGTGGTGCCCGAAGGCAGCTACCTGTCGCTGCTGCAGACCACGTTCGACGCGGTCCCGCCGGAGCTGCTGGGAGCGATTCACGACCTGCTGGCGATGACGCTGCCAGGTCACGCGATTCGCAACAGAGAGGAGGTCGCGGCGTTGCTCGAAGGTCTGGTGCTGGTCGATCCGGGGTTGGTGTGGATCCCGGAATGGCGGCCGGACGGCCTCGACACCGCCTGCGCCGAACAGCCGAGTTCTTCGGGGAGTTACGGGGCCGTGGCCCACCTCCCCTGACACCGGACGGTCCGGCCGAGCCACCCTGTCGTGCGCGCGGCCGGACTCAGTCCCACCAGAACGACCAGGCGTGCTCGCCGATGATCTGCTCGGCATAGCCCTGCAGGTCACCGGGCCCCTGGACGATGTTGTCCGGGCAGAACGTCCAGTGCTCGGCGGCCACGTGCAACGCGTGCTCCGGATCGACCGGCGGCGCGGCCACGCTCAGGTCCAGGGTGTTGAACCCGACGCTCACCACCCGCGCGCCGAACCGGTCCTCCCAGCTGCGCACCACGGCGGCCAGCGGGATCATCCACTCGTTGTGGTGCAGCGCGCCCTGCCAGCCCATCACGGCCAGCGCGTCGGCGCTCCTGGGGGCGGCGACCAGGCCGAGCGGCATCCCCTTGACGGCCAGCTCGCCTGCGAGCCAGTCGGCGACCGCCTCGGGGGCCGCCTTGAGCATCCCGGGCGGGGCGGGGCCGGGACAGATCGCCCCGAACGGGTCCAGCTCCTCCAGCGCGGCCTGCGGCATCTGGGTCACCCACTCCTGCCACACCTCGGCCATGAACCCCTCGGCGGTGAAGTGGTCGATCTGGCGGGGATCGTCCGGAACGATCTGCCCGACCCCCCAGGGCTGCGCCGACTCGTCCAGCAGCACCGGCCACAGGCCGCTGTGCGGGTGCCACTCCCGCATGCGCCTCCAGTCCTCGCCGGACGCGGCCTCCTCGCTCATCCAGAACGCCGGCCTGAGCGCCTGGCCCTGCCGGGTGTAGCCGGGATCGGGCCAGACCACCTCGCCCGGCGGCAGCCCCGCGGGCAGCCTGTGCCCCCTGCCGCCATCGGCGAACAGCCGCCCCAGCTCGCGTGCGCTCATGCCCTACCGTTCCGATACCGAATCCTGTCTCGGAGATGGTAGTCCGGCCGGTCGCCCTTGGACCTTTGACGACGCGGGAAATGCTGACGACTGTCACAATGAGGGGCTGTGATCCCCTTTGACGCGGTTCTGTCTGACCTTGATGGAGTGCTCCGGCTCTTCGACCACGCCGCCCAGGCCGACATCGAGGCCCGGTACGGCCTGCCGCTCATGCGGACGGCCCTCGACCCCGCGCTGATCCTGCCCGCCACGCTCGGCCAGGCCACCGAGGCGGAGTGGCTGGAGTCGGTCGCCGTCGCGCTCGGCGGCGACGAGCGGGCCCGCCAGGCCGTGGCCGAGTTCGGACAGGTGCGGTTCTGGGTGGACGAGGAGGTCAGGGCGCTCTTGGCCAAGGCGCAGCAGCACGTGCCCGTGGTGATCGTGACCAACGCCACGGACTCGCTGGAGCAGCACCTCGACCTGCTGGGGCTCACGTACTTCGCGGACGACGTGGTCAGCAGCGCCAGGGTGGGCGTGGCCAAGCCCGACCGGCGGATCTACGAGATCGCCGCGGAGCGGGCCGGGGTCGCGCCGGAGCGCTGCCTGTTCGTGGACGACCGGCTGCAGAACGTGGAGGCGGCCAGGGCGCTCGGCATGACCGGCGTCCACTACCGCTCGTTCCAGGATCTGGCGGCCGTACTGGGCTGATGGTCGGAGGCCTGGTCGAAGAAGGCTCGTTCCAGCTCGACCGCCAGGCGGAAGACGTCCAGCGCCGCCGTCCGGCGCTCCTCGTCCAGGTCCGCGCCGAGACGGTCGAGCTCGCCCCGCAGGAAGGCCACCCAGGCCCGGAACTCCGGGCCCTCGTGCAGCTCGATCCACTCGCGGTGCACGAAGCTCTCCGGCAGCGGCCGCTCGGCCCGCGACGCCCAGCCCAGGTAGCACCATTCGGCCACGCAGAGCACGGCGACGATCAGCAGGTAGTCCTGTGACGTCCGCGCCTCGTCCATGAGCTGCCTGAACGCGGCCGTCACCGGCTCGGTCGGCGCGTCGGTCCGCCCGTTCAGCGCGGCCAGCGCCCGGTGGAAGTACGTCTTCTCCTCGGTGGTCGCCACCTGGCCGAGGAACTTCCCGTAGGGCACCCGCGCCTCGAACGTGTCCGCGCTCGCCACGGCCGCCCCGAGCAGGGCCGTGAACGCGTCCACGAACTGGAAGTCCTGCTCCAGGTAGCGTCGCATGCCGTCGTCGGGCGCCGAGCCCGTCGTGATCGCCATCGCGAACGGGTGCGTCACCACCGCCGTCCACTCGGGCTCGCACTGCTCCCTGAGCCATTCACTGAAGGATCGCTCGCTCACGATCCGACCGTACCCAAAACGAACTTCAACCCCTTCCTCCCGGAGGACACCAGGTCCTCCGGGAGGAGCCAGCCCTTCCCTTATTCCCTCAAAGACGTCCCAGGGACCTCAGCCGGAGTGCGGCGAGGAGTAAGGGTGCGGCGGGAAGCACCAACAAGGGGGTTGTTTCCGGCGCGGCTCGCGCCAACCGCGCCGGAAACGTCCGCGTGACCGCCGCCCCCGGCCTTGCTCGGCGAGCTGCGCTTCTCGCCAGGCCGGGGGCGACGGCGAGAGAGCGCCGCTCAGTACCCGCCGTACGGATTCTGGGAGGACGACTGGCTACTGGGGGCGCTCGTCTGGTGGCCCGACGGGTGGTTCGTCGGGGAGCTCGACGGCGAGGACGTGGGCGTCGCGGTGGACGTCGGCTTGGTGCCCTGCGGGGCGATGATGCCGATCAGTCCGTGCTTGGTGCCGTCGATGCCCGCGGAGAACCACATGGAGTTCTCGCCGCCGTTGGTGGCGGTGCCGGGCTCCAGGTCCCACAGGCCGGGCAGCACGATCGGGTTGCCGTCGGCCGTGGCCAGCGCGCCCAGGTGGCGGCTGTTCTTGTACGCGTGCACGGTGCCGTCGCCGAAGTTGCCGATGAGCAGCGCGCCCCTGTACTGTCCCCAGCCCTTCGGCGCGGCGGTGATCCCCCAGGGGGCGTTGAGCCCGACCCTGGAGATGCGGCCGGTGAGGCGCCCGCCGGCGTTGAAGCGGCTCACGAAGCCCTTGCCCTCGCCGAATTCGGGCTTGCCGGTGGACGGGTCACGCAGGGCCCAGGACACCCAGATGCTGCCGTTGGCGATCGCCACGTTGTAGGCCTTGTACGTCCTGGGGACGCCCGGGTCGCGGAACTGCCAGCTCTTCAGGCTGATGCGCCGGAAGTCCTCGTCGAAGGCGTGGATGCGCCCGCTCGCGAAGTCGGCGGCCAGCAGGAAGTCTCCGTCGTCGGTCTCGACGAGCTCCAGCCCCTTGTAGTCGGCGCCACGGGTGAAGGCCCCGATGATCGCGTTCTTCGGGTCCACGTCCTTGTTCCAGCCCGTGATGGCTCCGCTGGGGCTGGAGAAGATGAACGTGGCGGGCTTGCCCTTGACGGTGAAGCCCTCGCCCGGGTTGAACACCTGGCCGGTGGGTGCTCCGCCGGGGATCCACACCTCGGTCTGCTCCTTCTTGCCCGTGCCGGAGTAGACGGTGGCGGTGCCGGTGCCGGTGTTCGAGACCCACAGAGTCTTGCCCATGGCCAGGCCCCACGGGTTGACGACCTTGGCGTCGGTGACCGGGGCTTTGCCCTGAACGTCCGACACAAGGTTGATCACGTCGAATCGGTTCCTGGTTGTGGTGGCGTGCGCGGGAGTGGTGAGAGTTGCTCCCCACACAACCGCAACAGCGCAGAGTGTGATGATGCGTGGCCGCATCCGTTGCCTCCTAGTTAGCGCTTGTGACGCGAGATACGTGGAGGGCTGTGGGCCGGTTCAGCCGGTTCCGGAAATATCGGGACAGGAGTTTTTTCGTGTCCTGAAGGGGAGAGGGATTGACATGAACGTGTTGGGCATTGACATCGGTGGTTCGGGAATCAAGGGCGCCCCTGTCGACATCGAGGCCGGCGAGCTGGTGAAGGAGCGTTTGCGCATTCCCACGCCCCAGCCGTCCAAGCCCGATGAGGTGGCGGAAGCGGTGGCGGAGATCGTCAAGCATTTCGGCTGGAGCGGTCCCGTCGGGGTGACGTTCCCCGGCGTGGTGAAGGACGGGGTCGTGCTGACGGCCGCCAACGTGGACCGCTCGTGGATCGGCGTGGACGCGGCCGGGCTGTTCGGCGGGGCGACCGTGCTGAACGACGCCGACGCGGCCGGCGTGGCGGAGGTGACCTACGGGCGCGGGCGCGGGGAGCGCGGGACCGTGCTCGTGCTGACGTTCGGCACGGGGATCGGCAGCGCGCTGTTCACCGACGGGACGCTCGTGCCCAACACCGAGCTCGGGCACCTGGAGCTGCGGGGCAAGGACGCCGAGCACCGGGCGTCGGCGCGGGCGCGGGAGGAGCACGAGCTGACCTGGGAGAAGTGGGCCGAGCGGGTGGAGGAGTACCTCCGGCACGTGGAGATGCTGCTGTCGCCCACGCTGATCGTCATCGGCGGAGGTGCGAGCAGGAAGGCCGACAAGTTCCTGCCGCACGTCCACATCGACACGCCCGTGGTCCCCGCCACCCTCCAGAACGAGGCCGGCATCATCGGCGCAGCCCTGGCCGCCTCCCGTCGCTCATGAGCCGCTCCGGGCCGGGCTCACTTCGTACCGGGCCGGCTCGGGGCCACCCACTTGAAGTCCTTCGTGTCGTCCGGCAGGGCCTGCTTCCCCTCGGGGTACTGGAAGGTGGGGAACGCCGACTTGTCGATCTTCACGGTGGCGAAGTCGACCTCGCGCAGCCTCGCCCCCGGCCAGCCGTCCTGCTCGTACGGCTCGGCCATGTCGGCCAGCGCCTGCCCCTGCGCGATCAGGTAGGCGACGATGGTCGCCTGGCCCATGCAGTACGTGAGGAGCGCGCCGATCATCACGGTCAGCACCTTGTCCGCGGCGTTGAGCAGCCATCTCAGGTACAGGCGGCCCTGGACGGCCCCCACGGGTGACAGCACCATCATCGACAGCCCGTACACGCTGGAGGCGGCGACCATCGTGGAGAAGGTCGCCATCGCCCCCTTGAAGAGCCGGAAGGCGTTGGCCACGCCGTCGAGGATGTCGCCGATCTGGTCGAGGGAGTCGCGCAGGACCTCGGTGCCCGCGTGCATCTTGCCGGTCACCCGGGAGAACTCCCGCTGGTCGTCGGCGATCCAGCCGCGGCGGGACTCGGCGGGAATGCCGTCCAGCACCTCCACGGGGTTGTCGAGGTCCCTGGCCATCTGCTTCCAGACCTTGGCGACCTCCGAGACCCGGTCGACGTCCATCTGGAGGGACTCCAGGAGGGCCAGCGACACCAGCGGGACGCCCGCGTACAGCTGGAGCCCCTTGAGCGTCCGGATGATCGGCCACGGCGCGGGCGGCATCACACGTACTCCACGATGCTGGCCTGCTCGGCCCTGCGCCAGTTTCCCGCGCAGGTGGCCAGGCTGTCGGTGATGCCGCGGGAGGCGATGGCGCCGCCCCGCAGGGCCTCCGTGCAGCCTCGCTGCGCCGTCTCGTAGGCCGGGCCGAGGATTCTCGCCAAGATCGTCCCCAGCGTGCCGTCGCCGAGGTCGGTGTCGTAGGCGCGGTCTCCGGTCTTCATGAGGCCGGCCCAGACGTCGTTGTAGCGCTCGCCCATGGCGGCGATGACACTGGACGTGATGACCCTTGTCTCCTGCGGGGTGGACATGTCGCTCCTTCAGGTGTTCTGCGTCGAAGGTCATCTTTGTCGTCTTGGAGGCGTTGATCATCTGGGTTCACCGGATGTTCGGCGGGGCGCAACCAGCCGCTGTCAACGGGTTCAGGAAATCTTGATCAACTCCATTGGTCGCGCCGACGAACAGGAAGGTCATGGCATGTTCGACTTCGACCCGGCCGCCGTCACGCCCGAGGAGCTGGACAGGATCGGCCGGCGCGCGGACGAGGCCATGTCGAAGCTCGCCACGGCCATGGACGGGCTCGGCGAGGTCACCGGGGAGGGCACCGCGGCCGGGGGCCGGATCCAGGCCACCGTGGAGGCCGACGGCCTCGTCCGGGACATCCGCCTGGACGCGCGGGTGCTGCGCACGATGGGTAGCGACGAGCTGGCAGAGGCGATCGTGATGGCGCTGCGCGCGGCCCAGCTGTCGGCCCGGGGCCAGCTGGAGGAGCGCCTCACCGAGGCCCAGGGCGGCGAGCGCCTGCCGTTCGACCTCGGGGACGTCGGCCGCCGCTTCGAGGCCGTCCAGTCCGCCTTCCTCTCCGCCCTGCCCCGGCGCTGACCGGCGGCGCGCCCCCGATCACCGGCTGGACTACCCCGCCTTCGGCGATAGCTCTTAGGGTGGGTGTTCTCCATCCGATGAGGAGAGGGTGCATGCGAAACGTCGCTCGGACCTCGCTCGTGGACGCCGCCATCGACGAGCTCCGCCGAGAGATCGCGCGGGGTGTGTGGCCGGTCGGCACCAAGATCCCGTCCGAGAGCCAGCTCGCGCAGAGCCTCGGCATGAGCAGGCTGTCCGTGCGCGAGGCGGTGCGGGTCCTGGCCCACGCCGGGCTCCTGCACACCCGCCAGGGCGACGGCACGTACGTGACCGCCACCGACGAGTCCAAGGTCGCCCTGCGCCGGCGGCTCGACACGGCGGCCGCCATGGACATCATCGACGTGCGCCGCGGCCTCGACCTCGTGGCCGCCCGGCTCGCGGCGGGCAGGCGCACGGAGGAGGACCTGACCGCGATGCGCCGGACGCTGGCCCGCCGGGACGCGGCCGCCCGCGCCGGCGACCTCGACGGCTTCGCGGACGCGGACGTGGACTTCCACCTGCTGGTCGCGGACGCCGCGCACAACGCCCTGCTCGGCGACCTCTACCGCAGCATGAGCGACGCCCTGCGCGACAGCGTCAGGGACCAGGAGCAGGCGGCCCTGACGCCGGACAGCTCCCACGACGACCTGCTGGGCGCCATCGAGGACGGCGACGCGGCCCGCGCGGTCGCCGTCTCCGTCGCCATCCTCGACCAGCAGGAACGCGACCTCTGAGCACCGCCCCCGCGACGTAGGGACCCGATCCGACCCCCGCGACATCGAGCCGCGTCCGGCCCGCGCGGCGTCGGGACGCGGTGGGGCTCGCGCGGCATCGGGACGCGGTGGGGCTCGCGTGACGGAACCGGGGTGGGCCTGCGACGCGGTGCCGCTCGGGAAAGCGGCGCCGCAGGCGCACCCCGGCAGTCTCTCCGCCGGGCCCGCCGATCACTTGCCGGAGATGACGATCGTCTCCCCCGGCGAGCCCGTCGGCCCGGGCGGGTCCGACGGGTCCGGCGTGCCCGTGGGCGGGTCCGGCTCGGCTTCCGACCGGCGCGACCGGCGGATCAGCCGCGCCACGCGGGCCGGCCACCTCGGCGACGCCCCGTCCGGCGAGGGCGGCCGAGGCGGCAGACCCGGCAGGCGGGACTGCGGCAGCAGCCACAGAGCCACCACCGCGACCAGCGCACCACCGACGGCGGCGATCACCAGCGCGTAGACAGGCACCCCGCCGGATCCCTGCCCCGCACCGGTGCCACCGGAGCTTCCCCGCCGGTCACCCGTATCACCGGAGCCTTCCCGTCCCACGTCGGTAGCACCGGCACTCCCCTGCCCCATCGGCGACCGGTTAATCACCGCCGGACCCTTATCAGGGAACCCGGGCGGCCGCACCGCCCCCCAGAACGACTTCTCCGCCGACATCGGCGCCACCATCTCTGCGGGCACCGGATTGACCTTCAGCCCGCCGGGAACGGTCAGCGTCCCCACCTCGTACGGCTGGAACAGCCCCTGGACGCCCTCCACCTTCCACACCCCCTCAGGCACCACCACCGACGTGGCGTAATGCCCGGCCTCCGGCAGCGCCGTGCCGCCGAAGCGCAGGCTCTTCCCGTCCGCCCCGGTGAACCGCAGCCCGACCGCCCCGAGATCCCCCGCGAACGGATGGGAGCCGTGCTGGAGCACCCAGAACCCCAGCGCGTACGACGTCCCGCCCTCGAACCGGGACGGGGCCGGATCCAGATAGGTCACCGCCCACCCGCCGGCAGCGGCGGCGGGCAGGCCGCCCAGGGCCAGCGCCACCGTGCCGGCCAGCACGGCGGCCAGCACGGCGGCCAGCACGGCCAGAATCCTCTTCATGGGACCACCTCCGGTACAGATACACCGGAGGCGCGGCCCAGGTTCTGACGGGGGCCTGCGACATTTCCCGATACGGCGCGCACAATGGAGGAGAGGCGAGAATTCGGCGGGGAACGAGGAGGCTTGCGCCGTGTCCGCCACCGGACGCGCATATGTGACCGCAATGCTCGACGTCCTCGTTTTCGAGAACGTATTGGTGGCGTGGCGACGGAGCACGCCCTGGGGCGGATACCTGATCGTCTCGCACGAGGGCGAGGAGATCAGGTTGACCGCGCGACAGGCGGAAACGTGGGCACGGGGCGCCTTCGCCGTCTACCTGGCGCTGATCGACCAGGGCCGCATCACCCCGCGCGTCCCGCGCGGCACCGCGCAGTCGTAGCCCGCCCCGTGACTTAACCGGACCGGTGAATCCGTCCCGGAATTCCCGCCATTCCCGGCGGGCGTCCCGCAAAGGACGCGTGGCCCATTCCCGGGCCGCCGGCGGTCAGGACGACTGGTTGTTCATGAACTCCGAGATCTTCCACTTCCCGCCCTCCTTGCCGAGCAGGAACAGCTCGCGGAAGCGCGCGTCCCCCTGCTTGCTCCCCGAGCGGACGACGGCGCTCTCGCCGCCGACCGTACGCACGTCCACGATGGTGTGCACGGCCGACACCAGGTCGGTCGCGCCCTGCAACTGCTGCTGGTAGAGGCTGCGGATCGCCTTGGTGCCCTCGGCCGTGGCCTCGCCGTCCAGCTCGACCACCGCGTTGCCCGTGAACAGGCTGACGATCTGGTCCACGTTCCCCGCCTTGAGCGCGTTGAAGTAGGACTCGACCGCGCCGCGCGGCTGCCCGGCCGCCGTCGCCGTCCCGGTCGGGGACGGGCTCCTGGTGTAGGGCCCGGTCGGGGTCACGGCCGCTTTCATCGCTTGCGTACGGTCACCGCCCACGTCGCAACCGGCGACCAGGAGGACGGGGACGATCGCCGCCGGTAGAAGTGCCCAGCGCTGAAAAACCTTGCTCATGGCCGCTTTGATGCCCGCACCCGCCATGCGCGAATGCGGCGTTTGGCCACTCCGCACGCCGCCTTTAGCTCGTTGGGGTGTTACTCACGGTAACGGTTCACTGGATTTGGCTGAGACCGGTCAGAGTTGCGATCGTTGCCGCCCCGAGACCAGCGCACAGGGCACCGCCGATAGCGTCCGTCCAGTGCCGCGAATCCAGGCGAACCCCGAACCCCTCCCCCAGCGCGAGGACGCCGAACGTTGCGACAGCATCGATTCAGGACGGCGTTGCGTGTTGCCACTGACCCATCGAAGCCCGCACGTCTACCCCCCGGTGGAGACTGGAGCATAGCCCTCGGCCTGGCGTCGGCGCAGCCGATATGCCAGAACGGCATCACCCCGCTCTGAGCAGGCGGAAGACGAGCCAGTTCCCCCGTGCGAGGGAGGCGGTCCCCGGGCCCGTCGGCTAGCTTCTGGAGCCGTGGCGGTTCCCTGGAAACCTTGGAAGCCCTGGAAGGCGGTGCTCTACCAGCTGCTGGGCGCGGCGTTGCTGACGCCGGTGGCGGTGGTCCTGGCGGTGGCGCTCGTGACGGAGGTGTCCCTGGCGCGGGTGCTGCTGCTGTGGGCGGCGTGCCTGCCCGCGTCGGCGCTGGTGGCATGCCTGCCCCTGGTGCCGCGGCTGGAGGTCATCGCCCTGTCGGAGCTGCTCGGGGTGGCCGTGCCGGACCGCGCCGACCCGGTCTATCTGCGGGTGCTGACGGCGCTGCACCTGTTCGTGGGGGCGACGCTGAGTGCCGGGGTGCTGGCGCTGGCGCCCGCGCTCACCCGCCCGCAGGCCGCTCAGGGTGACCTGGCGCAGGTGTCCGTCATGGCCGTGGCCGTGCTGGCGGTGATGGTGCTGGCGGGGGCCGGGCAGCAGCGGGTGGCGCGCAGGCTGCTGCGCTCCGACCCGTCGCTGGTGATCGAGGAGCTCGGCCGCCGCCAGAGCCTGGCGCTGGAGCTGCACGACTCGGTGGGGCACGCGCTCAGCGTCGTCCTGGTGCAGGCCATGGCGGCCCAGGCGGCCCTGGGACGGCAGGAGACGGTGCCGGTGGCCCAGCGGTCGCTGGACCACCTGGTGGGCACCGCACGTGGCGCTCAGCAGGAGCTGGACGTACTTCTCGGGGTGCTCGACGAGGGCAGTACGGCGCAGGCGCCCACGCTGGCCGCCCTCGGCGCGCTCGTGCACGGGCTGGACGTGGAGTGCCGTGCCGACCCGGTGGAGCGGGTGCCGGAGGCGGCGTCGCGGGCGGCGTACGCCATCGCCAGGGAGGCGGTCACGAACGCGCTCAGGCACGGGCGGGGGCGGGTCCGGGTGGACCTGGCCGTCCGGCACCGCGCCGACCCCGAGGTGACCGCGGTCAGGGGCGGCGCTGGAAGGGGTGGGAAGGAGGTCGTGCTGGTCGTGGAGAACGAGGTGGCCGGGAGCGCGCCGCCCGGGGAGGGGCGCGGTCTGGTGGGGATGCGGATGCGGGCGCGCCTGGCCGGCGGGGTGTTCGAGCGGGAGGAGGTGGACGGCACATGGCGGGTGACGGCGACACTGCCCGCGTGAGCAGGGGGATCCGGGTGGTGCTGGCCGACGACGAGCCGCTCATCCGCTCCGGCTGGGCCACCATGCTCTCCCCGTACGACGACATCGAGGTGATCGGGGAGGCGGCCGACGGCCACGCCGCCGTCGAGCTCGGCCGCGCGGCCGACGTCGTGCTCATGGACATCCGCATGCCCCGCATGGACGGCCTGCGCGCCACCCGGGAGCTGGCCCGCCTCTCGCCGCGCACCCGGGTCGTCGTGGTCACGACGTTCGAGAACGACCAGCTCGTCTGGGGCGCGCTACGCGCGGGCGCGGCCGGCTACGTGCTCAAGCGCTCCCCCGCCGCCGACCTGGTCACCGCGATCCGGCTGCGGGACGGCGTGCTCTTCCCCGACGCGCTGCGCCGCATCGCCGCCCCGCGCCCGCGCGCCACCGCCGCCCACGACCTCACGCCCAGGGAGCTGGACGTCCTGCGTCACCTGGCCCGCGGGCTGAGCAACGCCGAGATCGCCGCCGCCCTGTACGTCACCAGGGAGACGGTCAAGACGCACGTCGGCAACGTCCTGGACAAGCTCGGCGCGAGAGACCGCACCCAGGCCGTCGTGCGAGCCTACGACCTGGGCCTGGTCCTGGCGGGCGATCAGCCGCCGACCTCCACGCCGCCGTCCGCCACCCGTACCCGGTAGATCGGCACGGACACCGCGTCCTCGTCCAGGCAGCGCCCCGACACCAGCGAGAACACCTGCTTGTGCAGCGGCGAGGCCACGGTCGGCTCGCCCTTCCTGCTGCCGACGATGCCGCGCGAGAGCACGTACGCGCCACTGAACGGGTCGAGGTTGCCCAGCGCGTGCAGCGTGCCGTCGTGGGTGCGGAAGATGGCCACCTGCTCGCCGCCCACCAGGGCGCAGACGCCGCGTTCCGGCACCATGGCCTCGTAGTCGCAGATCCGCGTCCAGCTCATCGGGCCATCACCGGCTTGATCTGGCCGCGCTCGCTGGCGAAGACGATCGACGGGTCGGGCACGCCGGGGGCGTTGACGAAGGTGACGAACCTGTTCAGCTTCTCGGGGTCGTCCAGCGTGGCCGCCCACTCGTCGGCGTACGTGGCGATGTGGTTCTCCATCTGCGCGTCCAGGTCGGCGCAGATGCCGAGCGAATCTTCCATGATCACCTCGCGGAGATAGTCGAGCCCGCCGTCCAGCGACTCCAGCCAGGTGGCGGTGCGCTGCAGCCGGTCGGCCGTGCGGATGTAGAACATGAGGAACCGGTCGATCGTCCTGATGAGCTTCTCCGAGCTCAGGTCCGTCGCCAGCAGGTCGGCGTGGCGGGGCTTGAAGCCGCCGTTGCCGCCGACGTACAGGTTCCAGCCCTGCTCGGTGGCGATGATCCCGAAGTCCTTGGACCTGGCCTCGGCGCACTCGCGCGCGCAGCCGGAGACGGCCGACTTGAGCTTGTGCGGCGAGCGCAGGCCGCGGTAGCGCAGCTCCAGCGCGATGGCCATGCCCACCGAGTCCTGCACGCCGTAGCGGCACCAGGTCGAGCCCACGCACGACTTCACCGTGCGCAGCGCCTTGCCGTACGCGTGGCCGGACTCGAACCCGGCGTCCACCAGCCGCCGCCAGATCTCCGGCAGCTGCTCGACCCGGGCCCCGAACAGGTCGATGCGCTGACCGCCGGTGATCTTCGTGTAGAGGCCGAAGTCGCGGGCCACCTCGCCGATCACGATGAGCTTGTCGGGGGTGATCTCGCCGCCGGGGATGCGCGGGACGACCGAGTACGTGCCGTTCTTCTGCATGTTGGCGAGGAAGTGGTCGTTGGTGTCCTGCAGTGTGACCCGCTCGCCGTCGAGCACGTGGCCGTTGTAGAGCGAGGCCAGGATCGAGGCCACGGCCGGCTTGCAGATGTCGCAGCCCCTGCCGTGCCCGTGTTCGGTGATGAGCTGGGAGAACGTGGTGATCTTGCGGACCCGTACGATGTCGAACAGCTCGGCCCGCGAGTACGTGAAGTGCTCGCACAGCGCCTTGCTGACCTCGACGCCCGACTTCTCCAGCAGCTGCTTGAGCATCGGCACGCAGCTGCCGCAGGTCGTGCCGGCGCGGGTGCAGGCCTTGATGCCGGGCACGTCGGTGACGCCCTTGTCGGCGATGGCCGTGCGGACGTCGCCCGCGCACACGTTGTTGCAGGAGCACACCTGCGCCTCGTCGGGCAGGTCGAGGCTGGCCCCGGCCCCGCTGAAGAGCAGGTCGGACGGCGAGGCGGGCAGCGCCTTGCCGACGAAGGGCCGCAGGGACGTGTACGGGGAGGCGTCGCCCACGCAGATGCCGCCGAGCAGCGTCTTGGCGTCGTCGCTGATGAACAGCTTCTTGTAGACACCGCCCACCGGGTCCATGTAGGTGACGTCGAGCGCCCCCGACATGGCCCCGAACTGCGCCACCTCCACACCCAGCAGCTTGAGCTTGGAGGACATGTCCGCGCCCTCGAAGCCCGAGGACCCGCCCATGATCCGGTCGGCCGCCACCTCGGCCATCGTGTTGCACGGCCCGACGAGGCCGTAGACCATGCCGCCGACCAGCGCGCACTCGCCGACCGCGTAGATCGAGGGGTCGGAGGTCAGCATCGAGGAGTCGACCACGATGCCGCCCCGCTCGCCGACCGCCAGCCCGGACGACCTGGCCAGCTCGTCACGCGGCCTGATGCCCGCCGAGAAGACCACGACCTGCGCGTCCAGCACCGTGCCGTCCGGCTTGCGCAGCCCGGTGACCTGGCCGTCCGCGGTGACGATCTCCTGGACGCCCGCCCCGGCGTGCACGCCGAGCCCGAGGCCCTCGATGTGGGACTTCAGCACCGCGCCGCCGCCCTCGTCCACCTGCCGCGGCATCAGCCAGGGGCTCATCTCGACGATGTGCGCCTTCAGCCCGAGCGCGCGCAGCGCGTCGGCGGCCTCCAGGCCGAGCAGCCCGCCGCCGACCACGACGCCCTCGACCGCGTCCTTGGCGGCCACCCGGATGGCGTCGAGGTCGTCGATGGTGCGGTAGACGAAGGCGTGCTCGGCGCCCGGCACCGGCGGCACGAACGGCGCCGACCCGGTGGCCAGCACGAGCACGTCATAGGGCTCGGTGGCGCCGTCGGCCAGGGTGACCTCGCGGGCCTCCCGGTCGATCCCGGTGACCCGGCTGCTCAGCCTCGTCACGACCCCCGCGGGCACCTCGTAGGTGAGGTCCTCCACGGTGACGCCGGAGAGGTAGGAGGTCAGTGCCACCCGGTCGTACGCCGGGCGCGGCTCCTCCCCGATCACGGTGATCCGGCCGTCGAAGCCCTTGTCCACCAGGGTTTCGACGAGCCGGTGGGCCGTCGGCCCGTACCCAACGACGACGATCCTGCTCATACTGAAATCCCTTCCTGCTCGCACAGCCAGCCGACGATGCCCTCCACGGCGTCGCGGCAGGTTCCGCATCCGGTCGTCGCCCTGGTCGCGGCCGCCACTCCGGCCACGTCGCGGGCCCCGGCCTCCCAGCACGCCCTGATCTGACCCTTGGTCACGTTGTTGCACTGACAGACCTTGGCCGCGTCCGGCATCAGCGTCGGGCTGTCGGCCACCGGCGCCGACGACAGCCCGGGGAACAGCAGCCCGGCCCGGTCCCCCGGCACCGGCGCGCCCCGGTCGAAGAGCTGGGTGAGCGTCCCCACGGCGTCGCTCTCACCCAGCAGGATCGCGCCCACCAGCCGCCCGTCGCGGATGACGAGCTTGCGGTAGGTGCCGCGGGCCCGGTGGCTGAAGCGCACCACCTCGGCGTGCTCCTCCGTGAGCTGGGTCTCGCCCATGGCGGCCAGCTCGACGCTCCTGGCCTTGAGCCTGGTGACCAGCCGGGAGCCCCGGTAGAGGGCCTTGCCGCCGGTGATCACGTCGGCGGCCACGGAGGCCTGCTCCCAGGCGGGGGCGACCAGGCCGTACACGGTGCCGTCGTGCTCGGCGCACTCGCCGATGGCGAAGATCGACGGGTCGTCGGTGCGCAGCTCGTCGTCCACGACGACGCCGCGCCGCACCTCCAGCCCCGCCGCGGCGGCCGGCCCGGTGACGGGGCGGACGCCGCAGGCCAGCACGACGAGGTCGGCCTCGATCAGCTCGCCGCCGGCCAGCCGGACGCCGTCCTCCCGCACCGACTCGGCGCTGACGCCGGTGCGGATCTCGACGCCGAGCCCGGCGAGCGTCTCGCCGAGCACCTCGCCCGCCTCGACGTCGAGCTGGCGCTCCATGAGGTGCCCGGCCAGGTGCAGCAGCGTCACGGGCAGGCCGCGCCCGGCCAGCCCGCGGGCGGCCTCGATGCCGAGCAGGCCGCCGCCGACGACCACGGCCCTGCGGGCCTGGTCGGCGGCCTCCATGATGCGCTCGCAGTCGTCGAGCGTGCGGAACGGGATGGCCCGCTCCACGCCGGGGATCGGCGGCACGACGGCCTCGCTGCCCGTGGCCAGGACCAGCAGGTCGTACGGCTCGCGCCGCCCGCCCTCGGTCACCACGTGCCTGGTCTCCCTGTCGATGTGGGCGACCGCGTCGCCGAAGGCGGCCTCGACGTTGTGGGCGTCGTACCAGGAGGATTCGAGCAACCTCACCTGCTCGGGACGCGAGCTGCCGGCCAGCACGTTGGACAGCAGCACCCTGTTGTACGGCTGGCGCGACTCCGCGCCGAAGATCGTGATCCTGATGTGCGGGTCCCTGGTCCGTACCTCGCTGACCAGCCGCGACCCGGCCATCCCGTTGCCGACGACGACGAGCCTCATGTGTCCCTCTCCACCCTGACCGCGCAGACCTTGAACTCCGGCATCCTCGAGGTCGGGTCCAGCGCCGGGTTGGTGAGCCGGTTGGCGCCCTCCCAGTGGAAGGGCATGAAAACGGTGTCGCGCCTGATGGCGTCGCTGATCCTGGCCACGGCCTTCCCCTCGCCTCTCCTGCTGCTGACCCGTACGACGTCCCCGGGCGAGATGTCGAGCTGCTCGGCGAGGTCCGGGTGCAGCTCGACGAACGGCTCGGGAGCCGCCTGGACGAGCGGCGCGATCCTGCGGGTCTGGGCGCCACTCTGGTAGTGGGCGAGCACCCGTCCGGTGCTCAGGTAGATCGGGTAGTCCGCGTCGGTCTCCTCGGCCGCGGGCCGGTGCTGGACGGGCACGAACCTGGCGCGGCCGTCCGGGTGGGCGAAGGAGTCGAGGAACGGGCGCGGCGTGCCGGGGTGCTCCGGCTCGGGGCAGGGCCAGAAGACGCCCTTCTCTTCGGTGATGCGCTCGTAGGTGATGCCCGAGTAGTCGGCCGCCCCGCCCTTGCTCGCCCGGCGCAGCTCGTCGAAGATCTTGACCGGCTCGGTCTCCAGGCGGTGCCCGAGCCGCTCGGCGAGCCCGGCGAGCACGTCGAGGTCGCTCCTGACGCCCTCGGGCGGGGCCACGGCCCGGTTGCGGAGCAGGACGCGGCCTTCGAGGTTGGTCATGGTGCCGGTCTCCTCGGCCCACTGCGTGACCGGGAAGACCACGTCGGCCAGCGCCGCGGTCTCGGACATGACGAAGTCGCAGGTCACCAGCAGGTCGAGGGAGGCGATGCGCTCGGCCACGTGCTCGGAGGCGGGCGCGGAGATCACGGGGTTGGAGCCGAACAGCAGCAGCGCCCGCGGCCCGCCGGGGGTGCCGAGCGCGTCGAGCAGCTCGTACGCCGACCGCCCCGGCCCCGGGAGGCTGTCCGCCGGGACGCCCCACACGCCCGCGACGTGCTCGCGGGCCGCCGGGTCGTCGATCTTGCGGTAGCCGGGGAGCTGGTCGGCCTTCTGCCCGTGCTCCCTGCCGCCCTGGCCGTTGCCCTGCCCGGTCACGCACCCGTACCCGGAGCCGTGCCGCCCGGGCAGGCCCAGCGCCAGCGCCAGGTTGATGAACGCGCTGACCGTGTCGGTGCCCTTGGCGTGCTGCTCTGCGCCGCGGCCGGTCAGGATGTACGCGTTGCCCGCCGCGGCCAGCGCCCGGACCGCCTGCCGCATCCGGTAGACCGGCACCCCGGTGATCCGCTCGACCCGCTCCGGCCACCAGGCGGCCAGCGAGGTGCGGACCTCCTCGAACCCGGTGGTCCTGGCCGCCACGTACGCCTCGTCCACGAGCTCGTCGGCGATGGCCAGGTGCAGCATCCCGAGCGCCAGGGCCAGGTCGGTGCCGGGCGTGGGCTGCAGGTGCAGCCAGGCCTGCCTGGCCGTCTGGGAGCGCCGCGGGTCGATGACGATCACCCGGGGGCCCGACAGGTGGCGCACGAACGGGGGCATGGTCTCGGCGACGTTCGCGCCGGCCAGCAGCACGACGTCGGCCTCGGCCAGGTCGGTGATGGGGAACGGCATGCCGCGGTCCATGCCGAACGCCTTGATCGAGGCGGCGGCGGCCGACGACATGCAGAAGCGGCCGTTGTAGTCGATCTGGCTGGTGCCCAGCGCGACCCTGGCGAACTTGCCGAGCGTGTAGGCCTTCTCGTTGGTGAGCCCGCCACCGCCGAACACGGCCACGCCGTCGGGGCCGTGTTCGGCGCGGATCGCGGACAGCCGCTCCGCCACGTGGTCGAGCGCGACCTCCCACTCCACCGGCTCGCCGTGCAGGAGCGGGGTGGTCAGGCGCTCGCCGTTGGTGAGCAGCTCGCCCGCCGTCCAGCCCTTCTGGCACAGCGCGCCGGAGGCGTTGGCAGGGATGTCGGTCCTGGGGCTGATGGCCAGTCCCGGGCCGATCTCCATGCCGCACTGGAGTGCGCAGTACGGGCAGTGTGTCTTCACGGGCTCACTCATCGGGTCAGACCCGGGCATAGGCGAGGCTGGCCACGACCGAGGCGCCGACCTTGCGGGTGTAGCACCACCAGGTCAGGGCGAAGCAGGACACGTAGAAGGCGCCGAAGGCGAGGAAGGCGGGCGCCGGGGTCCCGGCCGCGGCGAACGACATCCCGAACGCCCGGTTGATGAGGAACCCGCCCAGCGCTCCCACCGCCGAGATGATGCCGATGGCGGCCGAGGCCTGGCGCTTGCCGTACAGCAGGGACTCCTCGCCCTCGCCGCGCTCGGCGACGGCCTTGGCCTGGAAGATGGCCGGGATCATGCGGTACGTGGAGCCGTTCCCGATGCCGGCGGTGACGAAGAGGAGCTGGAAGGACAGGAAGAACATCCAGAAGTTGCCGGAGGTGCTGGCCGCCCAGACCAGCAGCACGCCGCCGCCCATCCCGGCGAAGTTCCACAGCGTGACGGGGGCGCCGCCGAGCCTGTCGGCCAGCCAGCCGCCCACCGGCCTGATCAGCGAGCCCAGCAGCGGCCCGACGAACGCCACGGCGGCGAACGGGGCCTCGGGGAAGAGGCTCTTGCTGAGCAGCGGGAAGGCCGTGGAGTAGCCGATGAACGAGCCGAAGGTCCCGATGTACAGGAACGACATGATCCAGGTCTGGGCCTTGCCCGCCACCGCGAGCTGCTCGCGCGGGTTGGCCCTGGCGCTGGTGAGGTTGTCCATGAAGAAGAAGGCGCAGGCGCCGGCCACGACGATGAACGGGATCCAGAACCACCCGGCCGCGGCCAGCCCGAGCGAGCCGATCACCAGCGGCATGACGAGCTGGACCGAGCTGACGCCGATGTTGCCGCCCGCGGCGTTCAGCCCCAGGGCGACCCCCTGCTTGTGGCGGGGGTAGAAGTAGGTGATGTTGGCCATGCTGGAGGCGAAGTTCCCCCCGCCGACCCCGGCCAGCGCCGCGATCACCAGGAACAGCCAGTACGGCGTCTCCGGGTTTCCGACCGCCACGCCGAGCAGCACGGCCGGGATGAGCAGCAGCGCCGCGCTCACCACGGTGAAGTTGCGCCCGCCGAACTTGGCCGGGCCGAACGTGTAGGGCACGCGCAGCACCGAGCCGACCAGGTTGGGCAGCGCGACCAGCCAGAAGAGCTGGTCCGTGGAGAACTTGTAGACCCCCATCTTGGTGGCCACGATGCTCCACAGCGTCCACACGGTGAAGCCGAGGTGCTCGGCGACGATCGAGAAGATCAGGTTGCGCCGTGCGACGCGCTTGCCTGAGCTTTCCCAGAAAGCTGGGTCATCGGGGTGCCACTCGGCGATCCAGCGCGCCATCGGCTTTCTCCTACGTTCGGCGTCCGGGGGGAACTCCAAAGTAGGAAGCGCGCGTTACGCACTTTGACGATCCGTGGCTGTGCGTTCGTTACGTGTGATTCACCGGCGTAACAAGCCACGCACATGCGTCACGGAGGAAACCTGCTCGTAATACGGGCTGATGATCAGCCGTAATCTTACGCGTGGCTTGTCACGATACGTGAGCGATCAGTCCTGGCGGTCGGCCAGGCGCCGCAGCGGCTCGTCGGTCAGCCGGTACTTCAGCCACTCGTCCTGGCGCACCGCGCCGAGCTTGTCGTAGAAGCCGATGCTGGGCTCGTTCCAGTCGAGCACCGACCATTCGAAGCGCTGGTAGCCGCGCTCGGCGCAGATCCCGGCCAGCTCCTTCATGAGCGAGACCCCGTGGCCGCCACCCCGGTGCCGGGGGCGGACGTACAGGTCCTCCATGTAGATGCCGTGCACGCCCCGCCACGTCGAGAACGTCAGGAACCAGAGCGTGAAGCCGGCCACCTCGCCGTCGTGCTCGGCGATGTGGACGAACGCGGCGGGCCGGTCGGAGAAGAGCGCGGTGTGCAGCTGCTCCTCGGTGACCCTCGCCTCGTGCGCGGCCTTCTCGTACTCGGCGAGCTCACGGATCATGTTGACGATTTCGGGCACGTCGGCGGGTGTGGCGGGGCGAATCATGGCACCCAGCGTATGGCCCTCTCCGGATTGAACCCGCCCAGTGTGTCAAACGTCGTAGTTGTCAGAACGGTATTCGGGGACCGTGGCAGACGCTCAGGCAAGGTATCGGACAGGGGAGCGGAACCGATGGGCGTTGCACAGCAACCGGGGGTACTCCTGCCCTCGTGCCCCGATCTCAAGCTGGCCCTCGTGCTGGGCGAGCGGGCGCTGTTCGTGAACGGCGACCTGCAGACCGCACGGCGCTGGTTCGACTCGGCGTACCGGCTGGCCGAGCTCTGCGGCGACCCGTCGTCGCTGGCGCGGGCGGCCCTGGGGCTGGGCGGGATCTGGGTGCACGAGCACAGGACATGTGCGGAGTCGGAGATGGTACGCGCCCGCCAGCGGCACGCGCTGTCCTTGATCGACCCCCGCTCGTCACCGGCCCTGCGGCTGCGCGTGCGGTTGCGGGGCGAGGAGGACTACCGCGCGGGCCGGCACACCACGATCATGGAGCTGCTGGCCGAGACCAGGGGCTCCGGCGACGGGGCGGCGCTGGCCGAGGCGCTGAGCCTGGCGCACCACTGCCTGCTCGGCCCCGAGCACGCGGCGCTCAGGCTGGAGCTGGCGAGCGAGCTGATCGGCCAGGCGGCCGTCACCGAGCGCAGGGGCGACCTGCTGATGGGCCTGCTGTGGCGGACGGTCGACCTCTACCTGGCCGCGGACCCGCACGCGGAGCGCGGCCTGGAGGAGCTGCGCGGCCTGCTGACCGGCCACGACCACCTCGCGGTCGGGTACGTGGTCGAGGCGATCGAGGTCATGCTGACCATCCGCGCGGGCCGCTTCGCCGAGGCCGAGAAGCGGGCCGGCGAGTGCTTCGAGCGCGGCGTGGCCGCCGGCGACATGGACGCGACCGGCTGGTACGGCGGCCAGCTCGGCGCCATCCGCTGGTTCCAGGGCCGGGCCGCCGAGCTGCTGCCCGTGCTGTCGGACCTGGTCAGCTCGCCCACGCTGAGCCCGATCGACAACTCGTACCTGGCGGGCCTGGCGCTGGCCGCGGCCGTCGCGGGCGACCGGCGCGCGGCGGCCGGGCACCTGGCCAGGCTGCGCGTGGAGGAGATGCCGGGGTCGAGCACCTGGCTGCTCTCGATGTACTGCGTCGTGGAGACCGCCCACCTGCTGCAGGACCCGGACACGGCCGCCCGCGCGTACGCGCTGCTGCGCCCGTTCGCGGACCTGCCGGTGGTCGCCAGCCTGGGCGTGGCCTGCTTCGGCTCCGCGCACCACTCGCTGGGCATGGCCGCGCTCACCACCGGGGACCTGTCCACGGCGGTGGAGCACCTGCGGGCGGCCGTGCGGGGGAACTTCGCCTTGGGGCACTGGCCGGCCGCCGCGCTGTCGAGGTGGCGGCTGGGCCAGGCGCTGGCGCTGCGCGACGGGACGCGGGACAAGGCGGCCAACCGGGAGCAGGCCGCTGCCGCGCGGGAGGCCCGGGAGCTGGGCATGGTGCTGCCGTCCGTGGTCGGGCGCTCGTCCTCGGGGCAGGACGGCTGCCGCTTCCGCAGGCACGGGCGGCACTGGCAGGTCGAGCTGGCCGGGCGGCTCGCGCTCGTCGACCACAGCGTCGGGATGGCGCACCTGGCCACGCTGGTCGCCAATCCGGGCCGGGAGGTCCTCGCCGCCGACCTGGCCGCGGGGTCGTGGACGCGCGAGCCCGAGGGCGGGTCGGCCCAGCCGATGCTGGACGACCAGGCCAGGGACACCTACCGGCAGCGGCTGGGCCAGCTGGAGGCGGAGATCGACGAGCTGGAGTCGATGAACGACCTGGAGCGGGCGGCGGGGCTGCGGCTGGAGCGCGAGTGGCTGGTGGCGGAGCTGACGGCGGCGACGGGCATCGGCGGTCGGGCGCGGCCGTTCACGGGGAGCGAGGAGCGGGCCAGGATCGCCGTGGGCAAGGCGATCAGGCGGGCGCTGGCGCGGATCTCGGCGGTGGACCAGGCGATCGGGGAGGAACTGCGCGCCACGGTGCAGACGGGGCTGCGCTGCTGCTACCGGCCCCGGTAGCTGACCTGCGGCGGGACCGGCCCTCGGGGCGGAGCGCGGTTCCCATCCGGGAGACTGTTCCCATGGAACAACGCATGTTGGGACGAACAGGACGCCAGGTGGGCACGGTCGGCCTCGGCGCGTGGCAGCTCGGCGCCGACTGGGGCCAGGTGACGGAGGACGAGGCGTTCGCCACCCTGGGGGCCGCCGTGGACGCCGGGGTCACCTTCATCGACACGGCCGACGTCTACGGCGACGGCCGGAGCGAGCAGATCGTCGGCCGCTTCGCCAAAGGGCGGCCGGAGCTGACCGTGGCCACCAAGATGGGCCGCCGGCTGGAGCAGATCCCCGCCAACTACGTGATGTCCAACTTCCGGGTCTGGAACGAGCGCTCGCGCCAGAACCTCGGCGTGGACACCCTCGACCTGGTCCAGCTCCACTGCCCGCCGACCCCGGTGTACTCGACGGACGCCGTGTTCGACGCGCTGGACACGCTGGTGGCCGAGCAGAAGATCGCCGCGTACGGGGTCAGCGTGGAGACGTGCGAGGAGGCGCTGACGGCGATCGCGCGGCCGGGGGTGGCGTCCGTGCAGATCATCCTCAACGCGTTCCGGCTCAAGCCGCTGGAGCGGGTGCTGCCCGCAGCCCGGGCCGCCGGGGTGGGCATCATCGCCCGGGTCCCGCTGGCCAGCGGCCTGCTGTCCGGCCGGTACGACGAGCACACGACCTTCGGCGCGGACGACCACCGCACCTACAACCGGCGGGGAGAGGCGTTCGACGTCGGCGAGACCTTCTCGGGCGTGGACTTCCGCACGGGCCTGGAGGCGGTCCGCCGCCTGGTTCCCCTGGTGCCGGAGGGCCTGACGATGGCCCAGTTCGCGCTGCGCTGGATCCTCGACCAGCCCGGCGTGTCGGTGGTGATCCCCGGCGCCCGCAACACGTCCCAGGCCACCGCGAACGCGGCCGCCGCGTCGTCCGCGCCGCTCCCGCCGGCCACGCTCGAAGCGGTCGAGGCCGTCTACGACGACCTGATCCGGCCGCAGGTCCACGACCGCTGGTAGGCGCATTGACGGGGCGCCGTCCCCGCCGCCCACGCCTCCCCTCCGGCTGCACGGCCGAGCCGTCGGCACCGTCTCCTACACCGGCATCTCGCCGCACACCACGGTCGGCTTCTGGGTCGAGACCCGAGGGTGACCGCGCCGGATCCCGGGCCTCGCCCGCACGGCAGTCGCTGGGCGCGGCCTCCCGCCAGGTCGTCCTCCACCCGATCGGGGAGCAGCACGGCCTGGCCGGTGCGGTGAGACCCGCGTGGCGGCGGGGTGAGGCACGGGTGGCCGCGACGGCGCGCGGACCATGATTGTCGGTGGCGGCGCGTAGCGTCGCGGCTGTGAATCGCACCGACCGGCTCTACGCACTCGTCGAAGACCTGCGCGCCATCGCGCCCCGCTGCCGCTCCGCCCGCGAGCTGGCCAAGCGGTTCGAGGTGAGCGTGCGCACGATCGAGCGCGACATCACCGCCCTGCAGGAGTCAGGGGTGCCGATCTACGCCGAGGCGGGCCGCAAGGGCGGTTACGCGATCGACAAGAAGATGTCCCTGCCCCCGCTCAACTTCACCCCGGCCGAGGCGGTGGCCATCGCGGTGGCGCTCAGCCAGGCCGGCGACCAGCCGTTCGGCCGGCAGGCCCGCAGCGCGTTACGCAAGGTCGTGGCCGCGATGCCGGGCTCCGAGGGCGATCTGGCCAGGGAGCTGGCGCGGCGCGTGCAGCTCGTCCACCACCCGCCGGAGCCCGGCTCCCCCGAGGTCCGGCCGCTCGGGGGCGAGGGCATCTCCCGGGCCATCGAGGAGGCGCTGCTGCGGCGGCGCGTGCTCAGGCTCGAATACGCCGACGCCAAGGGCGCGCTGACCTCGCGGGACGTCGAGCCGGGGGTGTTCCTGGGCGGGCGGGGCGGGTTCTGGTATCTCGTGGCCTGGTGCCGGTTACGCGATGACGTACGGGTCTTCCGGCTCGATCGCATCGCCGCCGCGACCGTGACCGCCGAGCGCAGCCCCGACCGGCCGCTCGAAGGCTTCGCCGCCGACGTGCCCAACATGATCGTGGACACCGCCGTGCTCGACTAGTCAATCGAAAACACCGACATAGGGTTGTCGCCACAGCGTTAGATCGTTGCTTTGTTCGAGAAAGGTTCAGTGACGAGGAGACGACGATGGACAACACCGTGACCTGGTTCGAGATCGCGACCGACGATCCCGAAGGCGCCCAGGCGTTCTACGGTGGGTTGTTCGGCTGGACGTTCAGCGCCGGCGAGGGGCCGATCGACTACCGGATGATCGGCTACCCGGGCGGCGAGCAGCCCGGCGGCGGGCTGTTCAACACCAAGGGCGAGTTCCCGGCGCACGCGATCTTCCACGTGCAGGTGGCTGACGTCGAGGCGGCCTGCGCGAAGAGCGAGTCGCTGGGCGGCAAGGTGATCACGAAGGTGATCGACGACGGCGCCGGCACCGACTTCGCCTACCTGCGTGACACGTCCGGGAGCGTCTTCGGGGTCTTCCACCGCAGGTGAGCTTCCCCCCACAGGTGAATCACCCGTTCGAGGGCCGGGGAGAACGCCTTCCCCGCAGACCCCCGGCGTACGGACGGGCCGCTTCCTAGGAGCGGTTCACCCCTTGCCCTGGGCACGCCGCCGATCGCCGAGCGGCGGCGCGTCCAGGGCCCATCCCCGTGTCAGAAGGCGGCCTTGGACAGCCAGCGCTTGAGGAGGTCGGCGTCGCCGTACACGGTCAGCGCCTCGGGCGAGCGCCGGCCGTAGAGCATGAGCAGCAGGTCCTGGGCCGTCCCCTGGACGGCGCAGTCGCCCTTGGTGTGCCCGCGCGCCCAGTCGACCGTCCCGGCCGGGCCCTGGGTGATGGTCCACTCGCCGTCGGCGTCGTTCGCGTGGAGGTGGATCGTGGCCCCCTCCGCCTCGAGCTCCGCCAGCGACCGGGTCACCCAGGTCGCGTACGGCAGGTTGTGCAGGAATTCCTCGATGCCGTCGATCGCGACCTCGGCCGGGACGACCGGGTCGATGCCGAGCGCGAGCTCCGCGTCGACCCGGTGGATCACCAGCTCGAAGAGCATCCGGCGGGGCCACCACGACGCCTGCCGGTCCGGGCCCCACGTCCACACCGCCAGCGTGGGGTCGGTGTCGCCGAGCGTGCCGAGCAGCTCCGCCGCCCCGGCGGCCAGCCAGGCCGCGTCGCCGCTCTGCCCCTCGGCCAGCCCGCTGGGCACCTGGCGCGACCAGATCCGCTCCTGGACCTGGTTGCGCAGCACGTGCACCGCCCAGCGGTGCGTCTGGCCGACGTGGGTGATCAGCTCGGCGAGTGTCCATCCCGGGCACGTGGGCACCGGGACGGACAGGTCCGTGGCCAGGGCCGCCAGGCGGGCGGTCTCGGCGTCGATGAGCGAGTCGTATGTCACAGGCCCCACCCTAGGCCGCCGGGCAGGTCGCGCCCTTCTGCGGGAGCTTGCCGTCGATCAGGAACGAGTCCACGAGCTCCAGCACGCACTTGCTGCCCGACAGGTAGGCGCCGTGCCCCTCACCCTCGTACGTCACCAGCCTGGCGGTCTTGAGCTGGGCCGTCAGCTTGGGCGCCCACTCGTACGGCGTGGCCGGGTCGCCCTTGCCGCCGATCACGACGATCGGCGCCGAGCCGGTGGCGTTCACGTGCCGCGCCTGATCGCTGCCCTTGGCCGGCCAGACCCGGCACAGCCCGCCGGACCCCTCGCTGCCGAACAGCGGCGAGATCTTCATGGCGGCCGCCTCGGTGCGGCGCAGCTCGGCCTCGCTGGGCCGCTCGGAGGTGTCCACGCAGGTGATGGCCGGGAAGCTGGTCATCTGCGTGGAGTATTTGCCGTCCTGGGAGCGGCCGGTGTAGGAGTCGGCCAGGTAGAGCAGCGCCTCGCCGCGCCCCTTGATCGCCTCCGAGAGCGCCTGCTCCAGGAAGGGCCAGGTCAGCTCCGAGTACAGCGCCGCCGCCACGCCCGTGGCGGCCAGGCCCTGGGTGAGCTCGCGGGTGCCGACCTTCAGCGGCTGGGTGGTGAGCTGGTTCAGCAGCTTGTCGACGTTCGCGTTGGCGGTCTCCTGGTCCTTGCCGATGTCGCACTTGTTCTTGACGCACGAGCGCAGGAAGCTCTCGTACGCCTTCTGGAACCCGCGCGTCTGCACCAGCGTGCGCTGCTCGAACGTCACCGTCGGATCGAGCGGCGCGTCGAGCACCATGCGGCCGACCTTCTTCGGGAACTCGGTGGCGTACACGGCGCCGAGCTGCGTGCCGTACGACATGCCGATGTAGTTGAGCTTGGGGTCGCCGACCGCGTCGCGGATCCGGTCCATGTCGCGGGCGGCGTTCACGGTGCCGATGTACGGGAGGATCTTGCCGGAGTGCTGCTGGCAGAGGGCGGCGAACTGCTTGTTGGCCGCCGCGGTCTCCTGGTGGGTCTGGCTGTCGGACGGCAGCGTGTCCAGCGCGGTGAACCTGTCCATCTCCACGGTGTCGCCGCAGCGCACGCCGGAGCTGCGCTCCACGCCGCGCGGGTCGAAGCTGATCAGGTCGTATCGGGCGCGCAGCCCGGTGAGCGCCTTGGCGGCCTGGTCGAGCGTGTCGACGCCGGAGGCGCCGGGACCGCCGAAGTTGAAGACCACCGAGCCCAGCCGGTTCTTGCCGGTGGTGGGCAGTTTGATGAGCGCCAGGTCCAGCTTCTCGCCGTCGGGCTTGTTGTAGTCCAGGGGAACGGCCAGCTTCCCGCACCGTACCGAACTGTCCTGGCTGGCCGGTGGCTCACCGCCGGGACGCTTGATGTCGGTGCACGGCCCCCAGCTGATCGTGCCGGTGTCCGCCATCGACTGCGTGGCGGGCTCGGCCGGCACGGTGGAACAACCGGCGACGACCGGGATGAGCAGGGCGGCTAGGACGCGTCGCATAAACAGACTTCTCCCTCGTCTCTCAGGGGGAAGTAGTGCCCACAATACGTGACGCCGCACCATACCTGGGTGAGGCGGCACGTACCCCTCCTGAACGTGCCGCCTCACAGGCCGAACGCCGCGGGCGGCGAAAACGACGACGCCCCCGCGAGAAGTACTTCGCGGGAGCGCCGCTCCTGGATGACTCAGACGCCCATCGATTGGGTGTCGTTGCTCTCCGCGCCGCCCGCCTCGGTGACGCCGTTCTTGAGGTGGTAGCGGGCGATCGCCTCGCGCAGCACCTCGCCGTCGAGCTCGCCCCGCTTGACCAGGCTGGTCAGCACGGCCAGCGTGATCGAGGCGGCGTCGACGTGGAAGTGGCGGCGCAGCGCCGAGCGGGTGTCGGACAGGCCGAACCCGTCGGTGCCCAGCGAGGACCAGTCACCCGGCACCCACTGCGCGATCTGGTCCTGCACGGCCTTCATGTAGTCGCTGACGCCCACGAACGGGCCCTGCGCCTGGGAGAGCGCCTGGGTCACGTACGGGACGCGCTGCTCGGTGTCGGGGTTGAGCAGGTTGTGCTCCTCGCAGGCCAGCGCGTCGCGGCGCAGCTCGGACCACGACGTCGCCGACCACACGGTGGCCGAGACGCCCCAGTCCTCGGCCAGCAGCCGCTGCGCCTCCATCGCCCACGGGCCCGCCACGCCGGAGGACAGGATGTTGGCCTTCGGACCCTGGGTCTGCGGCCCGTCGGCGAACTTGTACAGGCCCTTGAGCAGGCCCTGCACGTCGAGGTCGGCCGGCTGGGCGGGCTGCAGGTAGGGCTCGTTGTAGACGGTCAGGTAGTAGAAGACGTCCTCCGGCTGGTCGCCGTACATCCTCCGCAGGCCGTCCTTGACGATGTGGGCCACCTCGAACGCCCACGACGGGTCGTAGGAGATCGCGGCCGGGTTGGTGGAGGCGATGAGCGGCGTGTGGCCGTCCTCGTGCTGCAGGCCCTCACCGTTGAGCGTGGTGCGGCCCGCGGTGGCGCCGAGCAGGAAGCCGCGGCCCATCTGGTCGCCCATCTGCCACATCTGATCGCCGGTGCGCTGCCACCCGAACATCGAGTAGAAGATGTAGATCGGGATCATGTGCTCGCCGTGCGTGGCGTAGGCGCTGCCCGCCGCGATGGCCGAGGCCATCGAGCCCGACTCGCTGATGCCCTCGTGCAGGATCTGGCCCTGCGTGGCCTCCTTGTACGACAGCAGCAGCTCCCTGTCGACGGCCTCGTACGTCTGGCCGTGCGGGGAGTAGATCTTGGCCGTCGGGAACATGGCGTCGAGACCGAACGTACGCGCCTCGTCCGGGATGATCGGCACGAACCGGTGGCCGATCTCCTTGTCGCGCATGAGGTCCTTGAGCAGCCGTACGAACGCCATCGTGGTGGCGACCTGCTGCTTGCCGGAGCCCTTGGCGAAGCCGCCGTAGACCTCGTCGGCGGGCAGCTTGACCGGCTTGGCGCGCATGACGCGCTTGGGCAGCACGCCGCCGAGCGCCGCGCGGCGCTCCTTCATGTACTGGATCTCGGGGTCGTTCTCGCCCGGGTGGAAGTACGGGGGCAGCTCGCCCTCCAGCGCGGAGTCCGGGATCGGCAGGTAGAGCCGGTCGCGGAACTCCTTCAGCTCGGCCTTGGTGAGCTTCTTCATCTGGTGGGTGGCGTTGCGCGCCTCGAAGTCCTTGCCCAGCGTCCAGCCCTTGATGGTCTGGGCGAGGATCACGGTCGGCTGGCCGACGTGCTCGCGGGCCGCCTTGAACGCCGCGTAGACCTTGCGGTAGTCGTGGCCGCCGCGCGACAGCTTACGGATGTCGTCGTCGGTCAGGTGCTCGACCATCTTGCGCAGGCGCGGGTCGCCGGCGAAGAAGTGCTCGCGGATGTACTCGCCGGACTCGACCGAGTAGGTCTGGAACTGGCCGTCGGGCGTGGTGTTCATCTGGTTGACCAGCACGCCGTCGACGTCGGCCGCCAGCAGCGGGTCCCAGTCGCGGCCCCACACGACCTTGATGACGTTCCAGCCGGCGCCGCGGAAGTACGACTCCAGCTCCTGGATGATCTTGCCGTTGCCGCGTACGGGACCGTCGAGCCGCTGCAGGTTGCAGTTGATCACGAACGTGAGGTTGTCGAGCTCCTCGCGGGCCGCCAGGCCGATCGCGCCGAGCGACTCGGGCTCGTCCATCTCGCCGTCGCCCAGGAACGCCCACACGTGGCTGCGGCTGGTGTCCTTGATCTGCCGGTTGAGCAGATAGCGGTTGAACCGCGCCTGGTAGATCGCGCCGATCGGGCCGAGACCCATGGAGACCGTCGGGAACTCCCAGAAGTCCGGCATGAGGCGCGGGTGGGGGTAGGAGGGCAGGCCGTGGAAGCCGTGCGACAGCTCCTGGCGGAACGCGTCGAGCTGGGCCTCGTTGAGGCGGCCCTCGAGGAAGGCGCGGGCGTAGATGCCCGGCGCGGCATGCCCCTGGAAGAAGACCTGGTCGCCCGACTCGCCGTGATCCTTGCCGCGGAAGAAGTGGTTGAAGCCCACTTCGTAGAGGGAGGCGGCGGAGGCGTAGGTGGCGATGTGGCCGCCGACGTTGGTGCGGGCGTTGGCCCTGGACACCATGATGGCCGCGTTCCAGCGGATGTAGGCGCGGATGCGGCGCTCGACGTGCTCGTCACCGGGGAACCAGGGCTCGCGCTCCGGCGGGATCGTGTTGATGTAGTCGGTGCTCCGCAAACCCGGCACCCCGACCTGGTGCTCGCGGGCCCGCTCCAGCATGCGCAGCATGAGGTAGCGGGCTCTGGTGCGGCCTTCGGTCTTGACGACGTTGTCGAGAGACTCGAGCCACTCGTTGGTCTCGCTGGGGTCGACATCAGGCAGCTGGCTGGGTAGGCCGTCGCTGATGATCGAGAATCGCTGGCGTCCGGAAGCCACTGGGTCTCGCCTTCCGAGGATGACTGATGTCTGGTCTGGGTCGCCTTCCATCCTGGTCGCTAGCCGTAGAAAACGCATCTCTACTGACCGGTAACCAGTGGTGTCCCTGCTGGCAGAGACAGATCAGATGGCCTAGACCACCGATGGTAG
Organism: Nonomuraea sp. NPDC052116; assembly: GCF_040680035.1. Taxonomy (NCBI): domain Bacteria; kingdom Bacillati; phylum Actinomycetota; class Actinomycetes; order Streptosporangiales; family Streptosporangiaceae; genus Nonomuraea; species Nonomuraea sp. NPDC052116. Next base: position 121,837 of record NZ_JBFAWA010000019.1, read on the forward strand.
GACGAATCGCCACCAAAGGTTACATCCCGGGAGCAATTTAACAAGACAGGAAAACGAACGAAATTTCGCTCGAATGTCTCTGGACTCCTGGTCCCCGCACCCTCCACTCTCCCCCGAAGGGAGGGGGTTCTCACCCACGAGGGCGCGACGTGACGGGCGAGTCTAGCGGCCATCCTCCCAGCCCGGCTCCGACGGGGGCCGTCCGGCGGAGGGTCGGCCGGGAGCGCATCGCCGCTGATCATGCCCCTTGTCGCCACTTGCGACCCGCTCACCTCTCACGACTTGTGACGCCCCTCACCACCCATGGGGTCATGCCACCCCTTCCGATCCATGACGCCCCTCAGATGCGCATGCCCCTTAAGATCCCGCGTCTCCCGCTCATCTCGGCACCCCTGCCACCCCCAAGGCCCACCACCATCTCGTGGCCCTCTCCGCGCCTCGCCCGTTCGCCACCCCGCCCGGGCACTGCCGCCTCACCGCAGCGTAACGTTTCGGTCATTTTTCTCCGCCCCTCTGGAGGGGGAGCAAAACTTGCGAATCACCCTTTTCGTACGGCCTCCCGCGTACCAATGTGGGTTATATGAATGCTGCAGTAGGAGACCGGCTCCTGGTGCACGGGCATGCCGTAGGCGAAGGGGACCGGAGTGGTGTGATTGTGGAGGTCCAGGGCCTCGAAGGCGGGCCTCCCTACATGGTGCGCTTCGACGACGGGCACACCGGCCTGGTGTTTCCCGGCCCGGACGCCGTCGTGGTGCATAAGTAAGATTTCCCTGTGAGATCTGAAATCATCTCCGTGGCCACAGGGTCACGAGAGACAGTGCACGACATCACCGCTGAATGCGCTGATTTCGTGCGCAGGCAGGGCGAAGACGGGCTGTTGCATATCTTTGTGCCCCATGCGACCGCCGGTGTCGCCCTGCTCGAGTTGGGCTCGCGCAGCGACGACGACTTGCTCGCCGCGCTGCGCGACCTGTTGCCGCCCGACGACCGCTGGCGTCACGCCCACGGCTCGCCCGGTCACGGACGGTCACATGTGATGCCCGCGCTGATCCCGCCCTACGCCACGGTTCCCGTGCTGGGCGGGCGTCTGGCACTCGGTACGTGGCAGTCGATCGCACTCGTCGACCTGAACGTCGACAATCGGCAACGCCAGGTTCGCCTGTCGTTTTTGTCGGATTGATTCTGGCCGACTACGGCCGTACCCGTGGCGACCGTTGACGACTGAGGGTCACAGCGTGTGGACTGTGCCGAAGCGATAAACCGCATAAGCGGGGCCACTCAAGCAGGAGGGATAAACGTGAGCGCGACCGCGGGTCAGGCGCAGGGCGAGCGCGGCCTGGCCGAACGGCTCGGCCTCAAGCCGGGTCAGGTGGTGCAGGAGATCGGTTGGGACGAGGACGTCGACGACGAGCTTCGCGACTCCATCGAGGACCTGACCGGTAACGAGCTGCTGGACGAAGAGAGCGACGACGTCGTGGACGTCGTGCTGATGTGGTGGCGCGACGGCGACGGAGACCTCTTCGACGCCCTCAGCGACGCCATGCGAGCACTCGCCGACGGCGGCCAGATCTGGCTGCTGACTCCCAAGGCCGGACGCGACGGCCACGTGGAGCCGAGCGACATCGGGGAGGATGCCGCTACCGCGGGCCTCTCGCAGACCAGCAGCATCTCCGCCGCACCGGACTGGTCCGGGACCAGGCTCGTCACGCCCAAGGGCAGCAAACGGTAGGGAGCCGGAGCGCCTTCCGTACGGCAGGATGAAGCCGTGAACGCACATCCTGCCGGGGTCGGCGCCCTGGCTCCGGATTTCGAGCTGCAGGACCAGCACGGCACCCCGGTGAGCCTGGCTCAGTTCCGGGGCACGAAGGTCGTGCTGGTCTTCTACCCGCTTGCCTTCAGCGGGATCTGTCACGGTGAGCTGTCCGCGCTGCGCGACCAGCCGCTCGACGGGGCACAACTGCTGACCGTGTCCGTCGACTCCCTGTTCACGCACCGTGCGTGGGCCGATCGCGAGGGTTACACGTTTCCGCTGCTCTCCGATTTCTGGCCACACGGACAGGTCGCGCGGGCGTACGGTGTGTTCGATGAGGCGAAGGGGTTCGCTCTTCGGGGGACCTTCATCATCGACGGCGAGGGTGTGATCCGGTGGTCGGTGGTCAATCCGACCTCCGCCGCACGCGACATCGCCGACTACATCAAGGCACTCGCCGACATTTCTTGACCTCGGAGGGAACGATGCCCTGCTACCGATGCGGGGCCCGGCAGACCGACCCGGTGCGCGGCGCCAGCCCGTGGCAGCGCGGGGTGCGCCGCGAAACGCAGGTGTTGATCTGCCCGGACTGTCAGCGGCTGCACGACCTCGACCTCGACTCGTGCGCGGCCTGCGGGTCGGTCGCGCTGATCTGCCGGCTGGGTGAGGTGGAGTGCCGGTCGTGCGGTGACGTACGGCTGGCGCGCTCGGACGCGCTCGCGGGCTCTCCCGTCTCCCCACCGTCCTCACCACCCGGCCTCTCGGCGGAGGTGGAAGCGGCCCTCAACCGCGTACTGGGCCGCACCTGAGCCCCAGAACGCACGGAGCCCTGAGCACGGACACAGAGGCACGCACGGGAGCCTGGACGGGGACACGGGGGCCTTCACAGCGCCGTGAGCCGCTCTGAGCCCTCGGCAGGCTGCCCTGGGACCCGAATCCTGGATCCCTCGGCACAGGGCAGGGCTTGGGCAGGGCTTGGGCAGGGCTCGGGCAGGGCTTGGCCGGGCGGAGGTCCAAGCCAGGCCCGGTCAAGCTGGGTCCAAGCTCCGGGAATCCCCGCAGCGAACCCTGCAGCGAATCCCCGTCGGCGAAGAGACTCTTTCCAGACATTTGCTGAGCTGCGCTATCGTCTCCTCCGTGTCCGAGATGACTCCGAGCGTGAGCGAGAGCCCGAACCCGAGTGTGAGCGTGAGCCCGAACCCGGCTCCGAGCTCGTTCGTCGTCGCGCTCGACGTCGGCGGCACGTCCATGAAGGGCGGCCTGGTCAGCGACTCCGGCGTGGTGCTGCTGAGCGAGCGGCGCCCGACCCCCCGGGCGGAGGGCCCGGAGGCGGTCGTGTCCGCCATCTCCGACTTCATCAGCCACCTGGCCTCCTCGGGTGACGGCACCCCGGCCGGCGTGGGCCTGGCGGTCCCCGGCCTGGTCTCCGACAACGCCGCCGTCTACGCCGCGAACCTGGGCTGGCGCGACGTCCCCGCCACCAGCTTCACCACCCTGGACATCCCCGTCCTGCTCGGACACGACGTACGCACCGGCGGCCTGGCGGAGAGCATCCTCGGCGCGGGCCGGGGCCTGTCCGACTTCCTCTTCCTCCCCATCGGCACGGGGATCGCGGGCGCCTCGATCATCCGCGGCGAACCGTACGGCGGCTCCTCCGGCTGGGCCGGCGAGATCGGCCACACCCCGGTCTTCCCGGACGGGGAGGAGTGCGCGTGCGGCCAGTTCGGCTGCCTGGAGACGTACGCCTCGGCCGCCTCGGTGGGCCGCCGCTACAGCCAGCGCGCGGGCCTGGAGGGCGTCAAGGCGGAGCAGGTGGTCTCCTCCGACGACCCGATCGCCGTAGAGGTCTGGGACGAGGCCGTGGAGGCCCTGTCGCTGGCCCTGGCCACGTACACGCTCCTGCTGGACCCCACGGTGATCGTCCTCGGCGGCGGCCTCGCCGAAGCGGGCCCCGCCCTCTTCGACCCGGTACGCACCCGCCTCGTCAAACGCCTGGCCTTCCGCGAGGCACCCCCACTGGTGCCGGCCGCACTCGGGGTCGACGCGGGCATGCTCGGAGCCGCCCTCCTGGGCTGGCGCGCCGCAGGCCGCCCCGAACTGGGCCCGGGCTGGACAGTGGATGTGCGATCGGGCCCCGTGGTGTCGTAAGGTGTAGTGCCGATCAGGGGCGGTTAGCTCAGCGGTAGAGCACTCGCCTTACAAGCGAGGGGTCACTGGTTCGAACCCAGTACCGCCCACCCAGGTCAGACCACCTTTTTGGGCCGTGGCCGAAGATCCGAAACAGGCGCGTGGGAGAGATTTGGGAGATGATCTCCCGGAGCGATCTTCCGAAACGGCTCAAGAAGATCGTCAAGGATCTTCACCGGAGACCGCCCTCCGCAGATCTTCGCCCGCTCCGCGAACGCCTCCTCCGCCAACCGCTGTAGCCCGTCTGTGATCTGACGGACCATCGCGGGGGACGTGTGCGAGTAGGTGCCAGCGATACCCGGCAATTCATGACCGAGACGCTCCTCCGACGCCACCGGCGGCACGCCGAGCTCGTCGAGCCACACCTTTTGCCCGTGCCGCAACCCGTGGACCTTCAGCCCCAGCCGGACCGGTAGCCAGGACACGACGTGGTGCTGCTCTATGTCGTACCGCCAGAACCCCTTCATGAGCGGAGGATTGAACTCCTCCCCCGCCACCGCTGCCGGCCAGGAGCGCCGCACGTTCCCCGGCCATGGCGCGTCGGCAAGGTCAGCCAGCACGGGATAGCCGGGGCGGCCCTTGGCGTCGGCATGCCGGCCATCGACAGCAGGGCGGAAGCGCCGCCGGCCGAAGTTGCTGCGCCGCTCATGAGTACCGTCTTCCGGCAGGAAAACGTACTGTCCTCCCCCGCACCCGTTCAGCCCCTTGCAGGCGCAGGCGCCGCTGGGGTGGTTCTGCAGTTGTTGGGAGAGCAGGTCGGCCAGGAACGGCGGCAGGTGAATCGTCCGGTAGGAGTCGTCCTTCGGCGACTTCTTCACCCACCGGCCCCTGTGCTCGTACACCTGCTGCTCGACGCGGACGTTCGACAGACGGAAGTACTGCCGCTCAAGGCCGATGGTCTCTGCCCACCTCATGCCGGTGTAGGCGATCGTCATGAGGTGGATGAACTCGTCGTCCCGGCCGGACAGCAGCGAGGCGCGCTCGGCGATGAGCAACGCCTCGAGTGGGGTCGCCCAGATCTCCTCCGGTCCGCGGGCTCGGCTCTTGCCGGCCTTCCGGCCGCGGTTGCGCTGCCGTACCGCGGGGTTGGCGGGGATCAGTCCGGCGCCCACTGCGTCAGACAGGATTGTGTGGAGCAGGGTGCGGGCTGATGCCGCCGACGTCTGCCCACAGATGCCGTTGCGCCACAGCGCCAGCTCCCACGCGGCGATGTCCAGCGCGTTCAAGGTCCTCAGGGCGTGGTCGCCGAAGTACGGCAGGATGTGGACCTCTATGTGCCAGCGGTAGCCCTCAAGGGTGGTCTCCTCCAGGTGCTGGGCCGGGAACCAGCGGTTCACCCAGTCCGTGAGGGTGATGTCGCCGGCTCGCGGGTCGCGCCAAAGGTTGCGGCGGATGTCGGCTTCCTGTTCGTCGCCGTAGTCGATGGCGGCCTGCTTGGTTTCGAAGCGCTTCCCGTCGTCGCCGTACGGGGCGGACGCCCAGGTGCCATCGGCTCTCTTGAATCGGGCGCGCCAATACTGGCCGCGCTTCTCCGCATATGCCATGAGGGATTCCCCGTGGGAGATGAGGGTTGGGGGTCGCTGGCTAGTGAACCATAGGGACAGGCAAGATCACGTCTGGTCTTCGCTAGAGCCGCAGGCACAGATCTAGCAGCTTCAGGTCGATATCCAGCAGACACTTCTGGCGCGGCTCCACCATGGGGGGAGGCGTGACGATCTGCGTCGCCATGTGATCCACCGCCGGCGACTCTATGGGACCGCCGCCACGGGGCGCACTCGGCGTCTCCTTCAGGTCTGATGGCGACGGCGTTGGGACTGTGGTGGATTGAGGTTGCGATGTGCTGGCATGCCCTGCCGGCGTCGAGCTTGTGGGCTCAGGCTGACGGTCAGGCGTGGTGCGCGTTGAACTGCCGGTCGGCTCCCTCGAACCTCTCCCCCTTGTAGGTGCCGCCGATGTTGTCGCACCTGGCGTGCTGGCTGAGGGCGCTGGGCCGGAGGGCGTGACAGTTGTTCGCGGCGTGGGCGACGGAGGGGCAACGTATGAGGGCGAAGGTGTCACCATTGGAGGCTGTTCGCCATCGCCGCCCAGAAAGATGGCGAGGGCGCCGACTGCCACGATGAGTGCGCCCCCGCCTGCTGCTGAGGTGGCTTGGCCCGCATTCTGGGATGCCCATCTCTTCAGTGGATCCCACAGGTACACGAAGCCCGCCACAGGCAGCAACGCTGCGACACCTCGCTCGTGCGCCCGCCACGCGGCAAAGATGGCGGCGGACCGTTCCCTTCCTTTGAGGTTCTCGTCGACCTCTACCACGATGCGGCCGTTCTCGGTGTAGGCGACCGCGGGGGAAACTGGATCTTTCACCTCACGGATCTCCGGTAAGACACCCATCACGGGACTCCATAGCGCGCTGTGAAGCGCTGCCACCACCGCACCCAGTCGACTGGGTTCTCAGTTCCGAGGGACGGAACGAGAAAGGTGTGGATCTTGCCACGGAGTTCCACGCTGACAGCGTGCATCTTGCCGCTGTGGCTGCGCAGCGCCTGAATGACCTCGTTGGGGGGCAGTTCGGCGGTGAGCGTCTCGATCATGGCGCTGAGCCTTTGGATCGTCTTGTGGGCTAGTTCCAGTTGGTTGGCCATGTCGGCGAAACGCTGCTGGTTGAACCTGTCGTCGTGCACGTGGACTGTGCTGAGCTGTTTGGCTATGACCATGCGTTCCTCGATGGTGGCGAGGATGTGGTTGATCAGGTCTCTTTCGCGATCGTCGGAGTGCGTGTCGGCGATCAAGTGGTTCCACCCCCAAGGGCGCATTGTGCGCAGACGTGCCGTTACGTGGACCCCCGCCCCAGAAAGCTGTATTGGTCATTTCACGTCCATAAACGCGCGTAGTCCACCCTAAATTAGGGGCCGTAATTCGATCGTGACTTGTTCATTCAGGTCACACCAGGGCATGCAGTGCCATGCCTATGACCATGAGGTTCCCGCAAGAAAGCCTGAAACGCTTCACAAGCTCGACAGGACAAAAACGACATATGCACGCGCCGTAATTAGTTTTGAGCCATCAAGGGTTGATCAGCCTCGAGGCCGAAACTCGTGCACTTCCGCGTCAGGCCGGCGATCCTCTTCCTCCGCCACCTGGAGCGCTGCACGGTAGACGCCTATCAGCTGCCTTCGGATTACAGGTGGGATCTCAGTGATCTCCCAGATCTTCTGCTCCGCCTCATCCTCGTACCGGCGCTCGGACCGCGAGATGCCAGCCAAGAGCACACGCACCCGCTCGGGCTCGAGCTGTTGAGCCAGGTCTCGAATGGTCGCCTCAAGGTCTTCGGATGTGCGCCCTAGCGCACCATCGGGGCCGACGGGGGCGCGCGAGGCTACGGACGCCTCAAAGTCGGCCGGCTCCCCCCCGGCCAGGATCGCGTCGATGCTGCCGGGAGCCCAGTTGAGAGCGGCTTCCAACTTGGCCATGGTGAGAGGCCTGGCTCCCGTGCCTGAACGGATCTTCCGCAGGAAGGCCGCAGAGATGCCGGCGGCTTCGGCGACGTCGTCCCATCTGAGGTGTAGCGCTATGCGGCGCCGCTCCATGAGGTCTGCGAGGTGCTGGGTGCGGTCTTCTCGCTCCATGCTGGGCCTCCGGTTCAGCTCGCGGTTCTGAACGCAATGTATCGCAATGTCGCTGGTCATGGGCTGCCGAGTTCCTGACTTGGGGGTCTTCTTAAAGAAAGAATGAGCGCTATGTTGCGGTCATCTGAAGACTTGCGCTAAGTTGCGCTCATGAAGAAGCGACTCCAGCTTCCTTTCGATGGCAAGCGCGCCAGAGAAGTAAGGGAGCGCCAAGGGCTCACCCTTGCGGACTTGGAAGTCCGCTGCGAGCGGGCGGGCATGAGGATCACGGTCAGCACCCTTTGTCGATGGGAATCCGGGGTGTTCCTGCCGACAGCACCGAGGCTGAGGGTTCTAGTCAGAGCCCTCGACGTCGACATTGACGCGTTGTTGACCAAGCCTGAGGGAACGGCTCAGGCGGAGTGTGCCTGATGCGCACTAGAGCGATCAATAGCGCTCCCGCCACAAGCCCGTATTCGCGCAACAAGGCGAGCCACGCATGAACGCCCTCGTCTACACCGCCGCACAGGTGGTCGCGATGTTCCCGCCAGAGCTCGAAGTGTCCGAGTACTGGGTGAACCGGACCGCTCGCAGACACAACATCGGCACGATCATCCGCCGCAAGCGGGTCTACACCCTCCCCCAGGTTGAGCAGCTGGTCGAACTGCAGGCGGTCGACGCCCAGCAGCCGAAGCCCACGCGCAAGACGGCCGGCGTTGGTAAGCCCCGGCCGGCAAAGCCGAAGCCTGACCTGGCCGCGAACGCCGCAGTCACGCCGCTACGTGCACGCCCGGACAGGGCCCGGTCCTACAGGGGGACGGCATGAACGAGATCGTTCAGATTCCGTTCCACGGCACCTTCCTGCACACCACGCTCGACGAGGACGGCCAGCCCGTCGTGGTCCTCAAGCCCACGATCAAGGGCATGGGGCTGGACTGGTCGGCCCAGTGGACGAAGCTTCAGCGCAGGTCATGGGCAGTTGTTGGGCAGACCCCAACAACTGGCCCGGATGGCAAGACGTACCAGATGGCCACCTGCGACCTGGACACGTGGTCGATGCTGCTCGCCAACATTGACGAGAACAAGGTCAAGGAGGGCGTCCGCGACCTCGTTGTCCGCTACCAGAAGGAGTCCGCTCAGCGGCTCCGCGAGTACTGGACCACCGGCATGGCCATCAACCCTGCCGTCGCGGCGAACCTGCCCGCCGAGCCGACCCGCAAGGAACTGGCGAAGTACTGGTACGAGGCGGAGGAGCGGGCCGAGCGTGCAGAGGTCCGCGCTGAGGTTGCCGAAGGCAAGTTCCGGGCGATCGAGGCCGGCGACGGGCTGACACTGACGGCGTTCCACAAGAAATACCTCTCCGAGGTCACCGAACGGACGTTCTTCGAGCACCTGTACTCGCGCGGCTACCTGATCGACCAGCGCGGTAAGGGCTCCCAGCGTGAGGACGGAACGTTCCGGGACGGTCCGGAACACCGGCACCCGACGTTCAAGGGCAAGCCGTTCTTCTACCTGCACGGCAGCGGTGTGCACGGGAACCGGCGGCGGGAGAACACTCGCGTCCGCCCGGGCGACCCGGAACTGCTGCTGAAGGCGGCTCTCGTCAAGGACGGGCTGCGTGGCAACCAGCACACGGTTGGCCACCTGTTCGCCATCGAGGGCGGCGCGTCATGACCGCCGCTGACCGCTTCAACCAGGCCTGCGCTGAGGCGTTCGCCGTCCACTGCTTACGCCTGGATCTCGACGACGCGCTCGAAGTGGCCGCCGAGTTCCAGATCGCCACCCCCTGACACATGCCGCAGGGCCCAGCCATTGGCCGGCCGAGCCCCGCGAAGACCACCCGCTCACGACAACGACCGACTGATCAGAGAGCAGGTAGACGTGACCATTACACCATCCGAGCAGACCGGCGTGACGCCGGAGGACGCCCAACGTGCCCAGTTCGTTTCCGGGCTCCAGGCGCTTGCCCGCCTGATGAAGTGCGTGCCTGAGGTGCCGATCCCGACGTTCGAGTCCCTTCGGTGGCAGTTCCCTCTCGGTGGTGACGCCGTAACCCGCCCCGTCTTCGAGGCGACCGTCGCCGCTCTCGCGGAGGCCGGGATCCCGTTCACGCAGGACGTGAACCCCCGCCAGTGGAAGGTGACCATCACGCTGGACGGGCTGACCGTCGAGATCGTTCACTCCAGCGACCAGGCCATGGCCGAGCACTCCGCCCGCATGTCGTACACCCGGGTCATCCAGGTGGACGCCAACCAGGCTGAGGCGGTGGCCTGATGACCTACCTGCCTGGTGAGACAGTCCGCGTCACCATGACCGGCAAGGTCGGCAAGGTCGTCCCCGGCGTCGAAGAGGGCGACTGGGATGAGTTGAGCCTCGACCTGGACGACGACCAAGGCGGCATGGCCGTCCGGATCCCGCTCGGCTGGGTCAACACCCGCATTGAGCGTCTCGTGCCTGCTGCCGGGATGCCGAAGCCGGGCGAGGTGTGGCAGGACCGCAACGAGCAGCGCTACTTCGTCGTCGTCGACGCCTACGGCAATCCGAAGTTCATGACCAGCAAAGGCTCCCAATACCCGGTTGCGGACATTCTCCTGGTGTCGTCGCCGCTGACGCCGCTCATTCAGGACCCAGAGCCCGAGTCCGCACGGGCGCCCTCCGTGGATGAGGAGGTGTCGTGGTGAGCGCGAGCATGAGTGTGGTCCTGGTCGCCGAGTTCCAGGTGCGCGGCACCTGCCTGGACTCTTTGGGTGACGAGCCGATGGCGTCCGACCCGTGTGAGGGGATCGCTGACGCGCACCTGGTGCTGGAGCAGTTGCAGGCGCACCAGGACCGGTGGGATCTGCCTGACGACGCCGCCATCTGGTGGCGTCCCGGTAAGGGGTGCGCGTGGCGCCGGTGGGACAGCCCGACTGAGGCTGCCCGTCTCGCTGAGCAGGCGGGAGCGAGCGCATGACGACCAGCGGCGACGACTACGACTACGGCCCCCTGCAGACATACGAGGTGACCTGGAAGTCGGGCCACGTCGAGCGCGTCCAGTGCCACCAGATCACCCACCCCGGCAGCGCGGCGGACGCATTCGGCCTGATCGGCATCAGGACCAACCAGGGCGACCGGCGGATCCACATGCACGGCGAGTTCGACGGTCGCTGGCTGCTGGTGCTGTCGGCGCTGGAAGACGACATTCGGGCGATCCGCTTGGTGACCGGAGGCGAGGAGTTCGCCGGGGAGCGGTTCGACTTCGGCGGTGAGGCTCTGTGACGGGCCGCTGGTTCACCTACAACCAGGCGCGGGAGCGTCTCGGGATCACGTGGGCTGACTTCAAAGCCCTCGTGGCGTCGGGTGCGCTGCAGCGGGAGCTGATCGGCGACCACTACTCGATCTCTGAGGCGTCAGTTCTCGACGTGCTGGCCGCCCACGGGGGCGACGACCAGACCGCCGGGCCGGCCTTCACGCCGTGGACCCGCGCTGAGGACCCCGACGCATTCAACGACCGAGCCACCCCCAAAGACGAGGGAGACGAGCACTGATGGCACCAAGGACCCGCAAGCCAACGGGAGCAGTCCCCTGGCCTCTGGTCTTGCTTGAAGGCGGGGAGAAGGCCGGCAAGAGCTGGGCGTGCGCCGAGTTCTCCGCGTCGGAGAAGGTCGGACAGACGTACTGGATCGACCTCGGAGAAGGGGCTGCCGACGAGTACGGCGCCATCCCGGGAGCCCGCTACCTCGTGGTTGAGCATGACGGGACATGGCAGTCGATCCTCGCCCAGGTGGTTGAGATCCGCGACGAAGCCGCCCGCGCGGCCCAGGCCAAGGAACCGCCCGTGGTGCTGGTCATCGACTCGATGACCGCCGAATGGGAGCTGCTGAAGGACTGGACCACAAACCGAGCCAAAGACTCCAAGTCCAACAAGGCCCGGTTGGCGCGAGACCCGAACGCCGAGATCAACATTTCGACGAACTTCTGGAACGACGCGAACGCCCGACACCGCCGCCTGATGACGATCCTGATGACGTTCCCCGGCATCGTCGTCGTGACCGCCCGCGGCAAAGAGGTGGCCGCCATGGACGCCGCCGGCAAGCCCATCGAGGGCTCCAAGGACTACAAGGTCGAGGGCCAGAAGAACCTCGCCTACGACGCCTCCGTCTGGGTGCGGCTCTCCCGCGAGCAGCCGCCGATCGTGGTCGGTGCCCGCTCCGTGCACTCGGGGATCAAACCGGGCGTGGACAAGCCGGAGCCCATGCCGGACTTCACCTTGGAGCGCCTGGTGTTCGACGCGCTCAGGTGCGACCCGAACGCCTCTCACGTGCGTGAGATGACCGAGATGAAGGCCGGCAGCGAAGCGCCAGACCTGGACGACCTCTCTGAGGCCGCGCAACGGCTGCTGTCGGAGGCGGAAGACGCCCCCAACATCGACGCCCTGCAGAGCGTGTGGACCGCGATCAATCCCCTCGGCAAAGCCGGAGAGATCACGGCTCCTGAGGCTGACCTGGTGCGGGCCCGCGTGCAGGCACTGAAGACGCAGATGACCCAGGCGAACGGAGTGGCGGCATGAGCGACCTCACCCCGAAGGAAGCGCGTCTCGTCTTCGCCCTGCTGAAGATGCGCGCCTCACAGATCTCCGCCGCCGTGAAGTACGTGCAGCCATTCACCGAGCAGGAGCCCGGCGACAAGAACGCCGCCAAGCTCGGCGCCGCCCGTCTGGGCAAGGTCGGAATGAGCGAGCCCGAGGTGAAGGCGCTCGTCACCGACCGCGCCAAGTTCACGGCGTTCGTGCTGGAGACCGCGCCGACCGAGGTTGAGGACATCCCCACCGTCCGGACCGCCTACGAAGTGAAGCTGCTGGAGCAGGCGCTGAAGGCGGGCGCCGCGGTGGACGCGAACGGCCAGGAGATCCCCGGCGTGGAACTCGGGTACGGCTCGTCTCCGTCGCAGCGCTTCTTCCCCGACGACGGCGCGGAGCGTTTCCTGTCGACCCTTGAGGCGAAGGACCTGCCGGAGATCGAAGGGATCGACCTCGCCGCGCTGCTCGGCGTCCGCAGGGACGAGCAGTGAAGGCCGGCGGACCGCTGAAGCGGTACACGGAGCTGAAGGCCAAGACGCCGATGAACCGCGGCAAGGGCTTCACGAAGACCACGAACACGCCCAAGCCAAAGTCCAACCCGAAGACGGCCCCGAAGCCCGTCGTGGACCTGGTCAAGGCGCGCTCGGGCGGCATGTGCGAGATCGGCCTCCTCTGCCTCGGTGCCGCGCCGGCAACGCAGCGGGCGCACCGCATGGGCAAAGGGTCGGGCGGGGTCGGCAAGGGCAACACCGTCTCGAACCGGGCGGCCAACCTGCTGGACGCGTGCAGTGAGGACCACTACCGCATCGACAACGCGGAGGTCGCCGACGCGGAACGGCTCGGGCTGAAGGTCCGCCGTGGCGTGGCCCTCCCGTCCGAGGTGCCGGTCTTCCACTTCCGCTACGGGTGGGTGCTCCTCGATGACGAGGGCGGCCTGAGGGCCGCACCTCCGATGGCGTGCCGGCCCGGGGATCTCCTGCCTGTCGTCGCATGCACGACATGGGAGCTGATCCAGCAGTCCGGCGCCTTCGCCGAGGCGATGGACAGGTTCGGCCACATCCAGTGCCCCGGCTGGAGCGCTCCCCTCGAGGGACTGTTCACGTGCGGATGCGGGTCGTCGCCCTTTGTCGTGCTGGTGGTGGCGTGATGAGGCTGGAGCTGTACTGCCAAGGGTGCGACGTCACTGGCCCGCACGAGGTGGACGGCAAGGACGCGGTGTGCCTGGCGTGCGGCACCATCCGCGAGGTCGATTCCGAGCTGTTGGCCGGCGTCCTGGAGATGGCCTTCTGCGACACCTGCCGGGAGACCCGACCCGTGGGCCACTCCTGCTACCCGGACGCCACTTCCTGTCTATCCCGCACCCAGTTGCAGCGGTGCGGCGTCTGCGAGCCGTGCGTGGCCCTGCAGTCGACCGATCCCCGGTACGGCTCCCCGTCTGACCTCTATCCCTCCTGAGGAGACCCCCATGACTCACGTAGACGACCTGTACGAGCCGGGAGACGGCCGAGAGCCCGGAGAGCCGGACGTGTCCGACGAGCAGCCGGTGAACCTGGACGAGGTCGAGCAGCGCCTTGAGCGGCTGAAGTTCCTCGCCCCGCCGTTCGGCATGGTGGCCACTCGCGCGGAGCTGAACGGCACGGAAGACCTTCACGACTTGGCCGCTCTGATCGGCCAGGAGGTCCACGGGCTGATCGCGGAGGTGCGCGAGTCCCGCCAGCGGATCGCCGAGTGGGAGGCGCTGCCGACCCGCGAGGAGTGGACAGTCACCTCCGGCCAGTCGAGGCCCCCGAGGTCGGGCGACCTCCGGTTCACCGCTGACGCGGCGATGAATTTTGCGGCCCGGGACGGCAAGCAGGCGTGGCGCCAGGTCGTCCTAGACCGCGCCGTGGTCCGCCCGTGGGAGCCGATCGACGAGAAGGCCCCGTTCTGACCCACTGACTTGCCGGTGGGTGACCTATCGGGGGCACCCACCGGCCTATCCCGATCACTTCTGACTCAGGAGACCGCATGGGACGCCACAGACCGGCACCGGCACCGCGCAGGAACACCGCCCTGCACAGGACGTGGAGGCGGCTGCCAAGGGACTTCCGGGCCCACGTGTGGGAGTGGCGTCAGCGCTGGAACGCCTTCTGGGACCGCGTCTACGCCCCTCGGGTCCGCGGCTGGGACGACGGACGCCAGTGGGAGGAACGCCTCCCAAAAGACCCGTGGAGATGGACCTACGAGTTACAGCGCGTGCCGTCCCCTGTGCCTGCTGCCCTGCGCCGCACCTACAGCCGCCGCGGCGATCTCCTCCCCGACCACTCCCACGACCAGGAGAAATCATGACCGTCACAGTCGACACCGAGACCGAAGCCGTCAAGATTCCGAAGTCCCTCGACGATCTCTTCAACGGGCAGATGTCCTGTGACACCGCAGGCTGCAAGGTCATCTTCGGCCACCCGGTGGACCTCGACAGCGAATACACGGCCCCCGTGCGCCAGCAGTTGCAGCAGGCCGCCGCCGCAGAGCACGGCTGGAAGCAGACCACTGCCGGCCTGTTCATCTGCCCCGACTGCGCCAGCGGCCCTCTCGGCTGGGTCGTCGTGGAGCTGCCGCACTGGTCCACCCGCCCGTCAGCGGAGTCGGACTCTCGCCCGCCCGTCATGCACGGCGACAACGTCTCGACCATCGCCATCCCCGCCGTTGTCGAGCCCGCCGGCGACCACCCGTACGAGAAGACCCCGGCCTGAGTGCCGACCTCAACCCCTTACGACTTTCAGGAGAGACCTGATGAGCACCGAAACCCCCGAGACGAAGAGCGCCTACCAGCTCCGCCGTGAGGCCCTCAGTCGCGCAATCGCAGCGTGGCAGGACGATCCGGCGGACCCGGAGAACGACAGCCCGCTCGCCAACGCCGAGGCCCTTGAGGACGCGCTCATGGACGAGGACCTCATCGTGCTGCCCCGCTCGACCGGACACGGCAAGTGGGTCGTGGAGGTGGGCGGGAAGCGCGCCCCAATCCTGCCTGGCTCGGATCGGTCGTCCGGACTGCTGGACGCGGAGGAGGCGGCCGACCTGTTCCTGACCCTCAGCGCCGCCGACGAGTACGCGGAGAGGCAGCCGACGGTCCGCCCGGCGACCGACATGGAGTTCAAGCTCGCCCTGGCCGACCACCTCTTCGGGGGTGTCGCATGAGCTACGAGAGCCGCGCCTACGACAACGAGCACGGCGACCCGGTCGTGGTCCTGGTCACCACGGGCACCCATGATGTGTCCCGCCTGGTGAACCTGCTGGCCGGTAGCCGCCTGGCCCTGTGCGAGCACATCGGCGTATCGGAGGACATCCTCCGTCAGGTGAAGCGCCACAGCGGCGGCCGGGCAGCGCTCAAGCTGCTGGCCGCGCACGGCGGCCCCGACCTCTCCAAGGTGCCGGCGAAGTATGCGGCGACTGGGATCGGCACCACGACCACGGACGCCACGGGTGAGGTCGTCCTCAACATCGACACGCCCGACGGCCCCGTACACATCGACCTCGGGACGGAGTTCGCTGAGCCGTTGGGCTTGCTTCTCCTTGACGATCCCGAGCATGGAGACGGCGCGTACTGCCCCGACGACGTGGCCGGCGGTGCCGCATGAGCGACATCACCCCCGAGAGGGTCGCCGCTGCCTCCCCGGACGAGGTGCAGGACACTCCCAAGCCCTGGCCGGGCGACCACATGCAGGACCTGTGGGACGCCATGCTCGCCGACCCGAGAGGCGGTGCGTGATGGGGGTTGTTCTTCTCGTCATCGCGGTCGCCATCGGCGGCTGGCTGGCCTCCGCGTGGGCCCTGATGATGTTCATCGGCGTCCTGCACCACCAGTGGTGGCCGGTCATCCCGACGATGGGCTACGGCACGGCCCTGCTCGCGTCCTTCTTCCTGACGCTCACGCTGGCGTTGGTCGGTCGGGGCGGTGGTTCCAAGTGACCGCCCTCGACGAGAACGCCCCCCTCTTCGCCAACAGCTTCGCCGAGATCCGGGAGCGGGACGAGCGCAGCCTGAAGCGCGCAGAGGACCCCGCCTGGCCGCTCAGCCAGGCCGAGGCGGACCGTAGCGACCTGATGGCCAAAGTGGACCGCCTCACCGCCGAGCGGGACCGCCTGGACGAGGCTGCCAAGCACATGGGCGACGCCCTTGCCAAGGTCGGCATCGTCATGCAGAACGCCGCCCGCACCGCCGTAGAACACGGAGCAGGCGCAGGGATGGACGTCATCGTCGGCTACCTGTCGGACGCCGGAATGCTGCCGCCGGTCCTGACTGACCCCCAGGACGGAGGCGACACCCGTGCCTGAACAGACTGAGGATCTCGACCTCCTCCGGGACATCGCCGACGCCACCGACATGGAGCTGTGGAAACTCAACACCGAACGCGCGAACCTCGCTGGCGAGCTGGCCGTCCTGCGAGACCACGTTGCCGCCATGGAAGCCGACACCCGCGTCAAGGTCGCCGCAGCAATCAACTGGGACACCCTGCGGCACGACATCGCCCGCATCCACACGGCAGGGGTCGCCGGCGTGTTCCCTCCGGCCCGCGTCGTGGACGAGGTCATCGCCGCCTTCCTCAAGGCGGTGACGCTGTGAGCCTCTCCGACATCGCCGCGTTCGTTGACGAAACCTCCCACGGCTCGTGGGTGGCGCCTGTCGCGATCATCCTGGTCGTCCTCATCGTCGCTGTCCTGGCCTGGGTGTTCCGTCGTCTCCGCTCTGTAGAGGAGATGGCAGACCCTGCCTACAACCCGGACCTGGACCGCCACCAGCGGATCCTCCGTGAGGCGCTTGGCGAGGAAGCCGACCGCATCCCCTCCGACGATGACCTGGACGGCCTGGCCATCGACTGGGACGACGAGATGCGCAGGAGGGGTCGGTGATGGCCATCGACCTGCGTTCCTGCTGCCAGCGAGTCCTCATAGACCACTACCCGGACTGTGACGCCCGCCGCGACACCCAGCCGCCGGCGCCGACCTCCGGCGTCCGCCAGTGCCGGGCGTGCCCGCATTCTGAGGTGCTCCACAGCATCCGCTGCAACGGCTCCAGAGGCGCCTGCACGGTCTCGACTGGGGCGAAGGCTGAGCCGTGCGGGTGCCCTGCGTTCGTTGCTGCTTCTCCCGCTCAGGAGGCCACCAATGTCTAGAGGTCGACCACGCCTCCGTCCCGATCAGGTCCAGCACGGTACCTATGCGGGCTACTCCTACCACCGGGCTCACAGCACGGTTCCCTGTGCGCCTTGCTGCCGTGCACGCGCAGACTATGAGGCTGCTCGGCGACGCGCACGCCGGGAGGCGGTGTCCCGTGGCTGATCTCTGTGCCGCCCGCGGTTGCACCGACGAAGCGAAGACCCGCGGTCTGTGTGAGTCGGACTACCGCAAGAAGATCAGGATGGGCATCTACGGCTGGGTGGACCCGAGTGAGGCCCGCGCTCACGTGGCCGTGCTGCGCGACCTCGGGTGGACGTGGGAGCAGATCGCCGCCGCGGCCGGGCTGTCCACCTACGTGCCGCACCAGCTTGGCACAGGCAAGACCACGCGGCTGCGGACCGAATCGGCTAAGGCGCTCCTCGCGGTGCCGTTGACTTCTGCCGCCTCGCACCGCGGCATCAACTCCACCGGTACACGGCGGCGCGTACAGGCGCTTGCCTGGATGGGCTGGCCAGCCTCGGAGGTGGCTCGACGCGCCGGGACGACCGCGAACACGCTGCAGACGTTGATCCTGCCGACACGGCAGATCTCGATCGCGCTGGCGCGGCGGGTGGCCGTGGTCTATGACGAACTCTGCTTGACGCCGGGCCCATCGAAGATTGCCGCGGGCAAGGCCCGATCCCTGGGCTTCGTGTCGCCAATGGCTTGGGACGACGACACCATCGACGATCCCGACACTCGACCCGACCTCGGAGAGAAGGTGTCGCGTCCGCAGGCGCTGGCCGAGAACGCCGATGAGTTGACCCGGCAGGGCTACTCGCTGGAGCAGGCGGCCGAGCGTCTCGGCGTCAGCACTGGCTACCTGCGTTCGCTACATCCCGGCTCTCGTCGTCCCGAGGTGGTGTCCCATGCCTAACCGTCCCGGCCGCCCTCGCAATGGCCCTGGCCTGGCTCAGCGAGCCGCCGAGTACAAGGTGCTCCGCGAAAGCGGCCTCACCTACGCCGAGGCTGCGGAGAAGATGGGCGTATCCCCGCGCGCGGTCGCCGACTACGCGCGGCATCTGCGGGACCACGGCGATATCGAGCCGATCTCGCCCGACATCACACCTGCTCGGCAGGCGCGCATGGAGCAACGCCAGGCCCGCGCCGAGGAGTACGCGACGCTACGGGCCGGCGGAGTGCCTCCCGGTGACGCCCTGGCGCGGATCGGGCTGACAGGCGGCCGAGGTAACGCCTGGCGGTACGAGTACGCCCTCCGCCACGACGGCCAGATGCCGCCCAAGAGGGAGACACCCCAGCAGCCGTCCCGCTACCGGGTGGCCGTGCTGCAGCACCTGCGCCGGTGGCCGCACTCGCTGTTCTCCTCTCATGACCTGGTGCGCGTCCTCGCTCCCGCTGTGGGCCGCCCCGACCTCACCGACAACCGCCCCTTCCGGTCGGTTCTGGAGCAACTCGCCGCCCAGGGCGTCGTCGAGGTTGTGGATGGCGTCCGCTACCCAACCGACCGGAGGTGCCCCGCGCGCCGATACCGGCTCGCTGCGGCTCCTCCCGTACTGGAGTCTCCGGAAGCTGCCGGACACGTCCGAACGGTTCCGGACGAGCCCACCCCCCACCCCCCTGTCCTCTCCCACACGGACGGAGACGCCCGATGAGCATGCCTAGCTGGACGTGGCAGAACGACGCTTTGTGCCGCGGCGAGGACCTGGTCCTCTTCTTCGGGCCGCACGGCGAACGCCAGCCCGAACGAGAGGTGCGTGAGCGGAAGGCCAAGGCGATCTGCGCTCAGTGCCCGGTACGTAATCCTTGCCTTGAGTACGCCCTCGCCGTGCCCGAGAAGTACGGCACGTGGGGGAATCTCAACGAGGACGAGCGGGCCGCCGAGCGGCGCCGGCGGATGCGCCGCGCAGCCATGGCCGGCGTCCCGGCCGCCCCTGAGCGGATCGCGGAGGCGGAGAAGTACTGCACCGGCTGTGACACCAGCCTGCCGGTAACCGTCTTCTCCAGGGACATCACCAAACCGGACGGACTCCACGCCTGGTGCCGTAGCTGCTCCAACAAGGCACGTCGGGATCGTGAAGCCAAGCAGGCGGTGGCGTGATGGCCAGGTACCCGCACGCCCTGGTCGCTGACCTCATTGCTCGCCGCCACCAGCTCGGCTGGACGCAGCAGGCGCTCGGCCGCCGCATCAACGTGGCGCAGGGCACGGTCGCCCAGTGGGAGTCCGGCAGGAACCTGCCGCCGATAGACCGGCTGGAGTCGTACGCGGCTGCTGTCGGCCTACGGCTGGCGCTTGTCCCGGCTGAGCAGCAGTCCGCCGACGAACTGGGGGAGGCGTCGTGACCCCTCAGGAACTCTACGCCGCTGTGGACACCCGCCGTCAGGCCCTGAAGCTGCCGTGGTGGAGGGTGGCGATCCAGTTGGACATCTCCGCCGAACGGATCCGGCTCATGCGTAAGGGCCAGGTGTCGGCTGGGTTGCGTTCCCGGGTCGAGGCTTGGCTGGGGGAGACGGCGTGAAGACCTCAGCCCGCGAGTGCGGAACGAAGATCCGCCACTCCTCTCGCACAGCAGCGATGGCCCACCGGGCTGCCCTGGTCCGTGTCAAGGGCGTTTCCAAGGCTCTGCTGAGCGTGTACAGGTGCCGTCGATGCGGTTGCTGGCATGTGGGGAACCGCAGGTGGGTGACGAAGCGGTGAAGACGTCAGGAGCCCTGCTCGGGCAGCTCAGCCGAAGGCTTCGGCGGGCGGGGGAGCTTTGCGCCTCGCTCGCCCACGTACCAGCGGATGAACTCGCGGATCACGGCCGACCGGTTGCGGTCGCCGACGAGCGCTCCGAAGGCATCCCACAGTTCAGCGTCGACCCTGATGGGTCTGTGCCTGGTGTGGGTGTCTTTCACAAGGTCAATGGTAGGCGCTGTATATACAGAGCCGCTCAATGCAAGGTTGCCGTGTATATCCACACCCGCTATCGTCGTGTATATCCACGCCGGGGGCAAGTCTCCTGGCAGACAGGCGTTTGTGCACGCAAGACCGGGGGTCTATTTCGCATGCTCAAAATCAGCAGAGACGCCAGCACGGCGGCGAGGTCGTAGTGGCCGTCAATCGCCGCCAACGGTGGCAAGTCTTTCGCCGCGACGGCTTCGCGTGCGGCTACTGCGGTCTGACTGCTCAGGATGGGGCGGTCCTGGAAGTCGATCACATTCACCCAAGAGCTAAAGGCGGGTCGGACGATCCGTCAAACCTCATCACCGCATGTTCGGACTGCAACTCCGGCAAGAGTGATGCACCTCTCCGAGTTCGAGAGGACCTCCCCAAGCTGGATCTCCGTCAAGTGATCGAGAACGGCGCTGATAACCCCAACGATGTAGACGCGGAAGTCACCGACAGCGAAGCAGCGGCCATCGAGTCCGAGCGGTGGGAGATGGTGCTTGCTCAATGGCTCAGCGGATTCGACGAGCACCCGGGGACAGTGACGGTCGGCAAATTCGCGATTGCTCGTGCACAAGCGGACGCTTGCGGCGTCGATGACGAGTTTCAACTCCGGGCCGCGCTGAAAGCTGGCAAGGCGAAGACTCCCAACCTGCTGGAGTTCCTGGACCCAGACCCCGAGCTAGAGCCTGGCAAGCGTGAGGCATTCCTCGAAGCCACAGACTTTCTCGATCGGTTCATCGCCGCCGAAGTCGTGCCCGCCATGCGGCGAGCAATCGGAGAGAACGGAGGGGAATGGTTCAACACCTTCGCCGACGCCCTCATCGGAGTCGCGGAGACCTTACGTCGTCACGAAGAGGAGCAGGGCCGCGACTCTGACCTGTTGGAGCGGTGGTTGGACGGGCTCTTGCCCCGAGGCAAGGGGTCGAAATACCTGGTGATGGCGACCGCGGAATGGGATGACGCCTGGCGCGGGCGTGCGGGGCATGCCGCACTCGAATGCCGCAACGAAGTCCTTGAGCATGCCATCGCACTTGCACTCATGGAGGTGCCGACGTGACGACCGAGCAGCGTCGAAGACCGGCCCGTCTCTCGTAGTCCCAGCCCGAGCAACACCCGAGAGAAGGCCCGTGTAGGTGAACGACGAACAAGCCGGCCTGCTGGGTGACGGTACATACCGCGCCTGGTGGCTGAAGACCGTCATCAAGTCCACGCAGATCACCGATTCGGTGCGCGTGTTCCTGATGACGCTGGCGCTGTTCATGGATGCGGATGGCCGTGTCTGTGTGCCGCGCGAACGGCTGGCGATCGTGCTCGGTCGAGCTGAACGGAAGGTGGGAGAGAAGGTGAAGCTGGCGCTGGCGTCCGGGCTCCTCGTTCGGACCGTTCGCGGGCAGAAGCACCAGACCGCTGTGTTCCAGGCGGCAGTGGATGGCGTCATTCTCAGCGTGCCCCCAGGGAGTCCCCCTGAGACGCCGGACGACTCTCCGCTCAGCATGTCCCCCGGGGGTCCTGCTGAGGATTCTCAGGGGGCCGATTCAAAGGACCCTGAGCCGAATTCTCAGGGGGCCGATTTCAAGACCCCTGAGACTCAGGGGGCCGATCTCAGGATGACCCCCGGGGGTCCCCCTGACGATTCTCAGCAGGACCCCCGGGGGTCCCACCTATCTTTTGGTGTTGTTGAGGTTGCTGAAGACGATCTCTCCGAAGGCGCTCATCTCTTTGTTGTAGACGCCGCTTCGCGGCGGACGCGCAAGCCGCGACGCAAGCCAGAGACCGCCATCCCCGAAGACTTTTCGATCACCCCGGAAATGCGGGCGTGGGCCAAGTCCAAGCCGTACACCGTCGATCTCGACCGAGAGACGTTCCGGTTCATCAACCACGCCCAGCAGAACGACCGTCGTTGTCGCGACTGGATCGCCGCATGGCGCAACTGGATCGACAA
Source organism: Nonomuraea sp. NPDC052116 (assembly GCF_040680035.1). Classification (NCBI taxonomy): domain Bacteria; kingdom Bacillati; phylum Actinomycetota; class Actinomycetes; order Streptosporangiales; family Streptosporangiaceae; genus Nonomuraea; species Nonomuraea sp. NPDC052116. The sequence continues at coordinate 143,961 of NZ_JBFAWA010000019.1, forward strand.
GGCGCAAGAGATCCACGACCGCGACAACCGGGCCCCGGCGACACGCCCTCAGGCGGCCCGCTCGCCCGGCGCAACCCCGCAGCAATTCACCGAGGAGGAATACCATGCAGGTTGGTAACTACCCTGGCGACGACCCGGATGAGCAGCTTCGCCGCCACCTGGAGAACTCCATCGCGGGGTTCATCCCGCCCCGCTTCCGTGCTGAGATCGAACTGCCGAAGCCCGCCGTGGAGTGGGCCGCCAACGGGCACAACGCTGGCGGGCTCTACCTGACTGGTCCGGTCGGGGTCGGCAAGACCCACACGGCGTACGCAGCCCTCGCTGCCTGGTGCCGCGCCACCAACACCACCCCGTTCATGGCCGGTTACGACCACAACTACGGCGTGACCAACCGTTACGGGCCGACCGTTCACGTGGTGCGCGCCACCACGCTGCTTGACCAGCTGCGCCCGGGCGCTGATGGTGCACGCGAGATCGTCTCCGACTGCCAGCGTGCCCGGCTCCTGTACATCGACGACATGGGCGCCGAGAAGCCATCCGAGTGGACGCAGGAACGTCTCTACGAGGTGATCGACGAAAGGTACGTGGCCTGCCGTCCGCTGATCGTCACGTCGAACCTGCCGCCGAAGTCCCTTGCGGACCATGTGGGCGAGCGCACGGCTTCCCGCCTCGCCGAGATGTGCGAGCTCGTGCCGCTCACCGGTTCGGACCGCAGGAGGCCGCAGTGACTCGCTTCCCACCGGACCCGCAGCAGGCCGCTGACGTCCGCGACGAGTTCAAGCCCTGTCCGTGGAACTCCTGCCAGTGCACTCATGTCGGCTGCACCAACGGCTGGGTGGACCGGAACGACGTAGAGGACGCCATCCCGTGCCCGACGTGCCGCCCCGAGGTGGCCGCGCACCTGCGCCGGCGGGATGCCACGCCGCGCCGGTTACGGTCCGAACTGCCGAACTTGCCTCGCCCGTCGCGGCACGGCCAGAAGGACGGCCCGTGGTGACCACTACCCACCGCCTGCGCTGCGGCACCCACATGGGTCTTCTGCTCCACAAGGCCGCCGGGGAGCCCGCGTGCGGGGAGTGCCTCGAAGGGGACATGATGCGGCGCCTGTTCGCTGAGGAGGTGCCGCGCCGCCCCTCCCACCCGGCGAATCTGCCGGTCTCCCGGAAGCAGGCAGACCAGAACAGGGCGACCCTGCTGGCCGCTGTCTATGGGCCGCCCGACTTGCTTGAGGACCTGACGATGCCAGCGTTCGCCACCGGACCCGATCTTCAGGAGGAGATGTGACCCTGCCCTACCGCTGGCACCCGTTCGGCACGACGACGGAGTTGCGGCCCGCTGTTGGTGCTCTCGTCGCCTGGGAGCATCAGGTGTACCGGCTCGTCAGCTTCACGCCGCGCCCGCCGGAGTTGTGGAGCGAGGAAGCCCGCACCCGCGTAGCGAGGATGGGCCAGTCCTGCGCACCGCACGCCGTGGTGCTGCGGCCAGTCGACGCGAGCGACGACCCGAAAGACCGCGGTCGGGACCTGCACCTGGAGTCTCGCGGCCACTACTGGGATGTGTACAAGGATGAGCACTACGCGGTGTGCGCGTCCTGCTCGGAGCCGCTGCCGTGCCGTGAGCGCATGGCCGAGAGGGTGTCCCAGGCTGCCGCTGAGCGGATGTCCCGCTACGAGATGCCGGGCGTGTGCCCTGGGTGTGCCGAGCCGGTCACGTCCCGGCAGCGGTCGCTGACGTTCCCGGAGAACCTCGAAGTGCTGGGCGGCCCACCGGTGACGTTCCACGTCGGCCGATGGAGTTGCCGGCGGACAGCCGGTTGGTACGAGCAGCGGTGGGTGGAACTGGACTCGGAGCGGCGCAAGGCGACGTTGACCTGCCCCGGAAAAGTGATCAACCACAACGACGGCACCTATGAGTGCACACAGTTCAGCGAATGCCCTGGTCCTGAGGCCGAACACAACGGCTACACGGTGTGTCGCTGCCCCGACTGTCACGCTCGCGGGCCCTTCGATTGCCATCCGGGGCCGAAAGACCAGCTTGTGGACAGGCGGATCGCGTGACCCGCCGCCTCTCCGTCTCTCCTCCCCCCGACCCGGGGGAGGAGCCGGACCCCACCAACCCAAAGATCAGCGAGGAGAAGCCGAATGGCTGACACGAGCATCGAGTGGACCGACACCACATGGAACCCCACGACCGGCTGCGACAAGATCTCGGCTGGCTGTGACAACTGCTACGCGCTGACCATGGCTCGGCGCCTGAAGGCGATGGGTCAGGAGAAGTACCAGACCGACGGAGACCCGCGCACATCCGGGCCGGGGTTCGGCCTGGCAGTCCACGAGGACACGCTGACCACGCCGTTCACGTGGCGGAAGCCTCGCAAGGTGTTCGTAAATTCAATGAGCGACCTGTTCCACGCCAAGGTGCCGCTCGACTTCGTACGGCGCGTCTTCGAGGTGATCGAGGCGACTCCGCAGCACACCTACCAGGTGCTCACCAAACGAGCGTCACGGCTGCCGAAGGTCGCCGACAAGCTGCCATGGCCGCCGAATCTGTGGATGGGCGTCTCGGTGGAGAGCGCCGACGAACTGCACCGGATCGATGACCTCCGGAAGGTGCCCGCCAAGGTCGCGTTCCTGTCCTGCGAGCCACTGATCGGCCCGCTGGGCGATCTGGACCTGGAAGGCATCCACTGGGTGATCGTCGGAGGTGAGTCGGGTCCGCGAGTGCGGCCGATGCACCCGGACTGGGCACGCTCACTCCGCGACCAGTGCGTCCGCGCCGGAGTCCCGTTCTTCTTCAAACAGTGGGGATCATGGGCGCCCACAGGCTGGTTCGGGATAGGCCGCGCTCTGCCCGGCTCGATTCTCGTCGGAGAACCCGTCGATGAGCAGGGCCACCGCGTCGAGATGGCCCGCGTCGCCAAGAAGTCCGAGATGCGCGAGCTCGACGGCCGGACCTGGGACGAGTTCCCCGAGGCTCGGGTCCTGAACGGGACCGCCTCATGAGCCGCCCGGTCTGGCGCAAGTCGAGCTCCGACGCCGACGCCACGGGCGTTGAGGTGGCTGTCATCGAGGGCGTGGTGACGGTACGGGACGCAGCGAGGCCGTACGAGGCGGTGCTGGTGTTCGACCCGGAGCGTTGGGCGGCCTTCACGGCGGGAGTGCGTGAGGGCGACTTCGATCTGGAGGCGCTCACGTGTTCGGCGGGGGACGGCTCGGGCGTGGATGCCGCCTGCGTGGCCCCAGGATCGACGCTCGCGGGTTTGTAGGGCTTTCCCGTCCCTTTGCCTGTCCATGACTTCCAGAGGGCTTCTGCGGCCCTCTTGGGGAACGTCAGTCCTAGAAAGATCACCGATCTTCGGTCTAAAGATCCATGTTCGAGAGAGGAATCGAACAATGAGAGACATCCAAGAGCCGCCCGTGAAGGTCTGGCTGGTGTGGTCGAACGAGCACGGCGCCTGGTGGAAGCCGAACAGGCGCGGCTACACGGGCGACATCTGGCAGGCGGGCCGCTACACCGAGACGGAGGCTGCCGAGATATGCCGGAAGGCGGCGTACGGCTGGCGGGGCGGCTCGCCCCCACCCGAGGTCATGGTGTCGGCGCCCGAGAACGACCAGGACAAGTTCTCCGTGGACGACCTGCGGCACATGCCTGAGCGGATGGCGGCGAGAGCACAGGAAGCGACCAAGGACGCCATCGCCGAGCGCCGGGCTGCCGAGCAGGACCGCGAGGTGTCCGCCCGATGAGCGAGATTCGCCGCTTCCGCCTGCACCGTGTCGAGGACGTCTCTGGCGTGTCCGGGACCGGCGTCGTCGCCGAAGGCGTGGTGTTCTCCGATGGGTGGACGGTCCTTCACTGGCTGGACCGTGAGCCCATGAACGAGCCGTCGATCGTGACGTGGCTGAACAAGGGCCATGAGGGCGTGGTCAAGGTCCACGGCCACAACGGCTCCACCCGCGTCGAGTGGATCGACATCGTCAACCCGATCCCCGGCGCGGACTACGCGTCCGCGTGGACCGAACTGCGCGGCTACGTTGCTGAGGCGGACGCCAGTGGCGGGACGATCGATCCCGCCTCCATGCTCCGCTACCTCGACGAGCTCAAGCGTCGCGCGCTCGCTCCCGGCAGGGACTGGATCGCCAAGCTCGTCCAGCAGTCCGGGGAAGCGTCCGCGTGACCGCCGTCTTGTGGCACTACACCTGCGACCACGGGGCAACCGGCATCGTCCGTGACGGCATGGTGAAGCCGAACCTCCACCCGCTGCTCGGCGTCCCGGTTGCCTGGTTCACCGACCTCGACCGCGCCCACCGGCTGGAGTTGGGGCTGACCTCGGACACGCTGAAGTGCGACCGCATGGCCCACCGGTTCGAGGTCGCAGACCCGGAGTCGCTGCTGTGGTGGCCGAAAGCCGCCCGCCTCCTGCGCCTCTCGCAGGCCGTCCGCGCCGAGCTGGAGACCGGTCGGCTGCCGGCGCACTGGTGGGTCAGCTTCGAACCGGTCGCGGTCTTGGCCGACGTGCGGTCTGGGGAGTCCCGGTGAACGGCTACTCCGACTCGCTGGCGGGCTGCTTGCGCGGTCGTCCTCCCTTGCGGGCTCGGCGCTCGGCCATCTCCTGCTCGGCGGTCTCCAGTTTCGCGAGTTCGTCGGCATCTCCGTACTCGCTGATCACCGTGCGGATGTGTTCGACCAGGTCTTCGGAGCGCTCTCGGCTGAAGACGCGGGCGCACACGCTGCCGTATGCCTCCCACAGCGTGTCTGGCAGGCGGAACTTCCGATACGGCGTGTGGTCGCGACTCTCGGGCGACGGGGGTTGTGTGGCCACGAAGAAATCTTGCCACAACCTCTTGTGTGGCCACAAGGTTCTAGATAGTCTGTGGCCACAAGGTTAAATGAGATGTCAGGGAGACCGAGATGAACGCCACCCTCACCGCCAAGGCCCTCCTCGCCGACAACCCGAACCTCACGGTTGAGGAGCTGGCCGCCCACGCCGCCGGCCTCGACACCAAGAGCGAGGACGAGTTCTGGGCGGCGGTCCGGGAGGTCAACCCGACCCTCTGCCCCGACTGGTAGCCCGATCGGCCCGGGAGAGATCCCGGGCCACCCCAGTCCGACCAGCAGTCACCCGGTGTGCGAGACCCGGGCGGGCACGCAACCAAGTCCCTTCGACCTTGGAGCCACGTTGACGATCACCATCGCAACCACGCAGACCGCGAGCCTGCGCGACCGCCTCGACCGGCTCATGTCGGCCACCAACGCGCTGACCGACGGCGCCCACCAGCCGCTCACGCACACCCTCAACCTGCTCGACGACATCGCCGACCAGATCCCCGGCCTCGACATCACCGACTGGTCGCACGTGTGGCTGAAGGCCACCGCCGACGTGGAAAACATGCACACCGAGAGGCTCGCCGGACGCCCATTCGAGGCATGGGGCCGCCAACTCAAGGACGCGCTCAACATCCTCGCCGGGATCATCTACCGGGCGCTCGGCGACGACCAGCCTGAGGAGAGCGAGGACGAGCCGCAGCCGCTGCCCCTCGACAACGGCGAGTGCAGCACCTGCCCCTGCTGCTCGGCCGAGGACTGCGAGAACGGGGAGTGCTTGGACGACCGGGCTGGTGCCCCCAAGTGCCCATGCACCGCCGTCAACCCGGACAGCGTCGGCACCGTGCTCGCCCGGAACGGCCTGCTTGGCTACCAGGTGCACACCCTGCGGAAGGGCGCCCCGCTTCCGGGCGGCCATGAGATCGCCGACGTCCAGGACTACGGCTCCGACACCCACCTGCTCGTCATCGACGGCAGCGGGGGCGAGCGCTACGTGCACCGTCACACGGAGATCCGCCTGCTGGAGTCCGGCGTGGTGAGCCTGGTCGCCCCCGAGTACGCCGGTTGGGCCGCCGACTAGACCGCAGAAGTCAGGGCCCCGGAAGGGGCCCACCCCCTCCCCCTAAACGAGCTTGAACGGCCCGAGCAGACCAGCACCCCCACGGAGGATGAGATGACCCCGACCGAGATCGCCGCCCAGATGGCCGCCCTCGCCGACCAACTCCGCGAGTCCCTCATCGCCCCGCCGGACGACTGGGACTTCGACTACGCCGCCGTCACCTCCTCGGTGAAGGAGGCGACCAACTCGCTGACCGGCGTCACCAACCTGGTCGTCGAGTTCGCCGACGGGTGCGACACCCCCGGGTGGGACGACGTGCACGAGGCGGCGCTGAAGGCCGCCGACAAGTTGCTCGCCGCCGGCTGGTCGGTGGAGACCCTCGCGGACGAGGTGGAGCACGCCCAGTCCGCCCCGATCGGCGCTGACGCATGATCCCCTTCGACGCCGCGACGCTGGTCGTTACCGCCGACGACATTCACGCTCTCGCTCAGCCGGGCGGCGACGTCCTCGCCTGGGACCACCACCGTGGTGAGGTGCGCGCCATGACCCGCGAGGAGGCCATCGGCGCCGACTTCACGGCCTTCACCAACCGGGGCTGGCTCAACGACTGGACCCGCGACCCCGGCTGCTGGAACGACCAGCACACCGACGTCACGCCGGAGTGTGCCAAGGAACTCGCCGACGTGCAGACCGACTGGCTGCGCCGCATCGCCTGACCCTAGGGCCCCGGCAAGCCCGGGGCCGCCCCTCTCCCTGCCCCTCCCCGCCCCAGACGTAGGAGACGTGATGACGCTCGCGACCGCCGAGAGGCTCAACGCCGAACTCTCCGCCGCCGTTGAGGGCCGCCCGAACTGGACGCTGGCCTACCTTGGGACGCCCAGGTTGAAGGCCATGTACTCGCCGAGCGACGACGTCCGGGGCTTCATCTTTCCCAGCCGCGACGATGACGGCTTCTGGAACGGCTGGACCTGGGCTGTCCTCCAGAACGGGCACGGCTGCGTGCGCCCTGAGGGCGACGCGGAGGCCAGCGCCGAGAAGGCGGTCCGACTCCTCGAAGAGTTCGTTGCCAACCTCGACCAGACCAAAGGGTGAATGACATGACCTTCGTTCGTGAAGCGCGCCTCGCCCTGATCGCTCGCGCTGTCGCGTGGTTGGACGACACGCCCAGCGATGAGGTCGTCCGCCAACTCGTCTCCGACCCGTCCATCAGGCTCCGCAACGAGTGGCGAACCAACCCGGTCGGGCTGGCAGACCACCTGCGGACGGTGGGCGCGAACTCCGACTCTGCCGCCCTCTTCGGCGCGTACAAGGCTGCCCAGAACGTCCTCCTCGCCGCCGGTCTGCCGCACATGACCGACGACCACGCCTGACCCCGTCCCCGGGAGAGATCTCCCGGGGACACCCTCAACCCCCTCGACGACCAAGGACCTGAGATGCCCGCCTACTTCGAAGCCAGCAACGAACTCGAAGCCCTGATGGGACCCGACGAGACGCAGACCGACTGCTGCCAGCCGGGCGACGCATGCGGGATCCACAACCCCCGCACTGCAGCTGAGATCGCCGACCGCCTGATCGAGGACGCGCGGCAGCGACACGCCCGCGAGCGCGCCCTGGCCGACCGATTCGGCTGGCGCTGACCACCCTCAACCCCCTCGACGACGACAAAGGAGACCCCAACATGGCCAGTGATCCCCGATACGTCGAGTTCGACGAGATGTTCGCCGTCATGCTCTGGGACAAGCACGACGAGGTCCAGGTGGTCGCCACAACCAGAGACCTTGCCGAGAGGTACATAGCCGGGCAGTGGTCGAACGAGGGCTACTCAATCCAGCCGATCAAAGTGATCCGGTTGCTGCCGGAGCCCCGGACGCTGTACATGATCCACGCTCGCCTGAAGTACGACCCCAGCAGCGAGCCCACGCCGATCGTTGACGAGTACACGGAGTTCCCCGGGATCGGCAACGGGGAGATGGTGCCGCTCGACGCGGTGAGCAGCAAAGTCTCCGAGTACGTCCCGTTCGGGTGGGACGTCAACGCTGTCGCCTGGAGCCTGACACAAGCTCAGGACGCGTTCGGTGAGCGGATGGCCGAGGCGCGGCAGTTACGCGACGCACGCCGCGAGGCGTTCAGCCAGTTCACGCCTGGGTGCGTGGTGCGCACCGAGACGGGCGACACGATGATCCGCACCGCCACTCGCGATGGGGTTCCGTGCTGGAACTCCGCATCCAGGGTGATCCATGACGCGGACGTCGATCCCGCCACGTTGACCGTGATTGCGACGGGCACCAACTGACCCCAGCCCTGTCTTCCCCGGTACGGCCGGGACAGGGCGCTATCCCCAAGACCGAAAGATCAGCAACGACAAGAGGAGACCCGATGCCGACCACTTCGCCCACGATGCTCGCTCTGCTCGGGCGGGCCAAGCAGGGGGACGTGTACGCCTTCAAGGCGCAGGACGAAGGGGTACGAGAGGCGACCATCTTCGCCCTCAAGGACCGTGGCCTGATCGTGTTCGGCGACTTCAAGCCGGGCGAGGGCAGGCGGCTGGTCGTCACCACGTTAGGGATCGCACTCCTGTCGCGTTTCGCGGACTCCTCCACCTCCGAGGAGGGCTGAGCGATGGACCTGACCACGATGAAGTCCGGCGCGCTGATCTTGGCGATAGACGGCCACGACGAGAGCACCTGTGGTTGCGAGCACTGCGCCGAGTGGAACCGGCGACGCTCCGTCGACTCTGGGGAGGGCTGAGCCATGATGACTCGCTGGGGAGACGGCATGGGCGAACCACCGCCCATCCGGAACGCGACGAATGCTGCGGTCGTGACGGACGACGCTCTCGCGGAGTTGTCCGCCGCCTCTCCGGGAGAGGAGGTCTGACCCGTGGCCGATCTGATCACCCAGGCGCAGACCCGTGACCTGTTCCGCGCGAAGCTCGCCTACCTCGCCCACCGACGCTCCGAACGAGAGCAGATCGTGGAGGGACCAGATGGCCCAGAGTTCGCCTGGGTGGGCTACGAGGCCGGACGAATGCTCGCACTCGTCAACGAACTCCGAGCGAAGAACGGCCTGGCGCCCGTCACCCTGGAGCAGGTGCTCCGCATCGAACAGTCCGCTTCCGGCCACTCCGACTACGCCGACAAGTACGCCCTACGGTGCGCTTTCCTCGCGCTCGGAGAGGAGGGCTGACCGGGTGCCCGACGACCGGCTACCAAACCACCTCCTGGTGAAGGGCTACGCCAGCGAACGCACCCGCGTGACGGAGCTGCTTCGCCAGGAGCTTCGAGACGCTACCTCCACCCTGGAGAAACTGACCACCGACCTTACGGGCGACGACACCGCGACCACGTTCTCGGGTACGGCGGCCAAACTCGGCAGGACGGTCGCTGACCTGATCGCGTACGCCGCAGCGTTGGACATGGCCAACCGTCTGGCGTTCCTGTGCCCGTCCGAGCCCGAGGAGGGCTGAACCATGCCTGAGACCCTGAACCTTCCCGAGGAAGCCCTACAAGCCGCTGACGTGATCGAGGAGGCTCTCCGCCTGTTCGGTGTCGAAGAGCCCGAGGACGGAGCGACAGCCGTTCTGGGACTCCTCGACGAACGGGGCATGGTCGTCGTCTCCGCTGAAGACCTTCGCGAGTACCTGTTCCGAGGCCCCAACGTCCTGGCAGCCGCCAAGCGCCTCCGTGCCGCCCTACCCGAGAGGACCGAGAATGCCTGAAGACCGTGGCAGCTACGCCGATAGGCAGATGAACGCCCATTTCAAGGGCCTGCCGCGCAGCTCGGGCACGAAATGCCTCCAAGGGGCAGAGCACAACTGGCTGCCCGTCTCGTTCCGGTTCGAGACCCAACTCTTGGACGGGTGGGGGCGGGTCGATGTCCGTCAGCCCGCCATCAACGACGGCCACGTGTACTTCATCTGCATGGGCTGCCGCTCGTGGTCGTACATGAGGTTCGACTACGTCGGCTACCAGTTGGGCGGACCCGAGGACGTCGACCCGACGCTCATGGTCGAGGAGGCTGAGCGCCTTGGGTGACGACCTCCGCCACCGCTACGCCCTGCTCGTAGATCTCGACGACACCGCGGAGCCTGAGCATGGCCGCTGAGAGGGTCATCGAACTCAAGCTGCGGCTCGCCGAGGAAGCGCTGGGTCGAGAACGCCAGCGCATCGCCCAGGCCCGCGCGGTCTGCTACAAGGCGATGGCAGAGAAAGACGCCCCCGGCATGTGGCTGGTAGCCCAACGCGTTCTGGCCGTACTCGACAGCATCACGGAGGAGACTGAGCCTCATGGATGAGAAGACGAGCCTGCAGCCAATCCACGACGCAGCCAAGGCCGCCGCCGAGGCGTACATCCGGCAGGTGGGCGGCGCGTTCGCCGATGTGGCAGCAGCGTTCCAACGAGCGGGCGGCGATGCCCTGTCCAGCCTGCCGCCTGAGACGCCAGCCACCGAGGAGCCCTGACCGTGCCCTGCGAGATCTGCCAGCAGACATGCTCAGAGCAGGCGCCGTGCGACTGCTGTGCCAGGGCGGCACTACCGGACGAGCCGTGAACCTCCTCGACCTCGAGCCCTCGCCTCTGCCGCCGATGCTCTGTCTTGGCGGCTGCGGACGTCACCTGACAGCCCCAGAGTCGAGAAGGCGCGGCTTCGGCCCGGAGTGCGCCGAGAAGCTGGGGATCATCCCGCCGTCGTCGCCGCGCTTCCGCCGGCGTGACGGAGGAGACTGCGACGGGCAAGGCGACTTGTTGGCCGAGCAAGAAACGCCAGGTCGCTAGAATGCGACCTGCAACGATTCTGATAGATCGATCTTGAACGCGAAAGCGGCCCTCCGCCACCAACGGAGGACCGCCCTCGACCCCACTACCCTCGCCACGACCCAAAGCGCCTCAATCGCCCCAAACGAGTCTCCCGCAAGCGTACTAGCACGTCAGGGGGACACGTTGGCTCTGGACTGCCCGGTCAGCATGTGTGACCGTACGATGCCCGGCTCTCTCCGCATCTGCGGAGCCTGCACCGCCGAACTCCACCGCGAACTCCAGGCTGTCCCTGGGCTCGTCGCGGATCTCGACCTCGCCATCAGCAGGCAGACGCGCCTTACCTCAGGCGGCGTCGGTGGTCGCAGCCCCGAAAAGCCGCTCCCGTGGAACGAGCGCGCCTCGGAGGCTGCCGACCATCTCGCCGTGATCCTGCTGGGCTGGGCGCGCGTCCTGGTTGCCTCAGTTCAGGTTCTGCATGGTCCGGCTTGCCTCAACTGCGCCCACCCCTCGTGCATGTACGCCGGGCTGGGCCGCGAACCCCACCACCACCCCGCCCACGTCGCCGACTGGCTCCACCGCCACGCCGGTGCCCTCATCGCCCACCCGGCCGGACCGGACGCGGTAGAAGAGATCCTGGTCGCGGTACGTCAAGCCCGCTGGGCAACCGACGCCCCACCCCGCGATCTCGTGTACGCCGGGCCGTGTGACATGTGCGAGGCCGACCTGTACGCCCGCCCCAACGCCGTCACAGTGGCCTGCCGCTGGTGCGTCGATGACGAGGGGCAGCGCCTCCGCTACGACGTTCACGACCGCCGCGAGTGGATGCTGCGAAAGGCCGAGGACCTAACCGCCCCCGCGGTGCGCGTTTCGAGCCTGGCCCGGATGCTCGGCGTCAAAGTCGGCGACTCGACCGTCTACGAGTGGGCGAAGAAGGGGCTCATCCTGACCAGAGGACGGGACGAGAGAGGGCGCATGCTCTACAGGCTCGGTGACGTCGTGGAGGTTGCACTCAACACCAAGCAGGCCAGGAGGAAGGCGAGCTGATGGAAGGCATTGACGTCTCGTGCTCGTGCGGCAGAAGCATGGTCCCCATCGCATCTATGGGGCCGGGCCGCTACCGGTGCCCAAGCTGTCGCTTCCATGTCACAGTCTCCATCCCCGCATTGGTCGTGGTTCCCGACCAGTGCAACATCGTGTGGAAGGGGCGCCGATGCACGGGCCTCAGGGTTGAGCACCTGCTGGTCTGTGAACGCCACGCGATCAAGATTGGAGAGTGGGCGATTCGGCAAGAAGAGGTCCGCAGCAAGCTCGCGGACTCCTTAGCAACTTCAGCGATCGCCGACCAGATCAGCGCCCAAGTCAACGCATGGGGAGACCATTGGAGTCAACAGCGAGAGCGGCTCGCCAGGGAGCGCGCCGAACGGCGTCCGCCATGCCCGGTCGTCTACTACATCCGGTTGAGTGAGGATCGCATCAAGATCGGGAAGAGTGACTTTCTTGCCCGGCGCCTGAAAGCCTTCCGCGTGCGAGAGGAGGACGTACTCGCCGCCGAGCCTGGCAGCTACCAGGAGGAGACGCGCCGGCATCATCAGTTCGCTCACTTACGGACAGGTGACTATCGGGAGGACTTCAGTCCCGGTGATGACCTGATGGAGCACATTGCTCAGCTCCGCGCCAAGCACGGCAAGCCCTTCGAACTGATCACGCGAATACTCACCGAGCAAGGACGTATTGGCAAGATCCCCGATCAGATGGCAGAATGACCGTTCGATAGGTTCGGCGAAAGCCGTCGATAAGCCCTCCGTCGCCCCCGTGCGGAGGGCTTTCCTTGTGTCCGGGCTCGGCCCTAGACACCCCTAGATTCCCCAAGACGCACGCTCCCCGCTGCGGAGGAGCGTGCCGGCTCCGCGGTCGCTTCCCCCAGGATGCCCCGCCGTGTAGAGCCTTTGAGGTCGCCGAGTCTGGTCTGTGGGACATGAGGGGTCCACGGGCGCAGGCCAGGCTCGGCGACCTCAACCCTCTCGAAGCACCCTCAAGGAGATATCACCATGTCCCAGATCCCGACCGTGGGCCGCATCGTCCACTACGTGTCTTACGGCACCCCCGGAGGCGAGTACAAGAGCGTCTGCCGAGCGGCCATCATCACCGAGGTCGCTGGCTACGCGCCGCCTGAGCACGCCGACGACGACATGCAGGCAAGATGCCACATCGCCGTGATGAACCCGACGGGCATGTTCTTCAACGAGGTGGACTACAGCCCGCAGAACGTGCCGGGCACCTGGCACTGGCCGGAGCGCGTGTGATGACGCCGGAGCAGGCGGCCGGCCTTTAGACCTCCGGGCGGTCGGTTGTACTGCACGCCGCCGCCCGCCCGGACCCTCTTCGAATACCCGTTCGATCCCCTGGGTAGCATCTGACCCATGCAGGACCTGCCTCCCTCGATCAAGCTCCCAGGCCACGAACCGGACGCCGGCCTCCTCCACGCCTGGCGCAAGACCGACGACGGCAGCAAGGAGTACCTGGTCGAATGGGTGCCCATCCTGCCCGGCTACCGCGGCGGGCTCGGCAAACCGGAGATGACGTGGTTCCCCGCTGACCAGGTCGAGCAGATCAAGGGCGAGGACTACAGCCAGGTGCCCCGCATCAGAGCCTGAGCGCCCCGATTCGTCACTCTCGGTACAACTTGTCACTGGCAGGAGACCGCGAAACAACGACGCTCCGTAGTTTCGCCAGGAGCCGCGATCCATCCTGAGGGGGAACGCTCATGGCCAGAGGAACACGCGGAGGCCGCGGCCGGTTCGAGCGCAACGTAGATACGGCAGCCCGAGATGCCGAAGCCGCACGTCTGCGAGTCCGCGGCCTCACCTACCGGCAGATCGCCGCCGAACTCGGCATGGCGGGGCCAGGCAAGGCACACGAAGCGGTCCAGCGTGTCCTCAAGGAGACGGTTCAGGACGCCGCCGACGACCTCCGCGCCGTCGAACTCGACCGCCTCGACCAGATGTACCAGGCGGCTCTGAAGGTGTTGGAGACCGAGCATTACGCCATCTCCCACGGCAAGGTCATCTGCCTCGAAGAGGGCGGCGAACCGCTTGCCGACGACGGCCCTGTCTTGCAGGCGATAGACCGTCTGCTGAAGATTCAGGAACGGCGCGCGAAGCTGCTCGGCTTGGACGCGCCGACGAAGACGAACGTCACCGTCTCCGACGCCATCACCTCTGAGATCGAGCAACTGGCGGCCCAACTCGGTATGACGGACGACACCGAGCCGTCTGAGACGTAGACAGCGAGGTGACCATGAGTACGTCAGCTACGCTGCCTCGCGGCTGGCGCGACTGGCCGCCGGAGGCACAGGAACAACTTCTCGCCACGCTGCGGAACGCCGCGGTGGCCACGCTCGGCCATCTCCGCCCGCGCTGGGCGACCCCGGGCGAACTCGCGAAAGCGCTCGATTCGAAGACCCGGCAAACGCCAGCGCTCGACCTGATCGACACCGAGCTCGTACGGCTGCTCAACACGCCAGATGGGCGTCTTGTTCTGTCGATGCCTCCTCAGGAGGGAAAAGCCAGCGGGCTTCTCGCCGGTTCCCCCTGTGGGCGCTGACGCAGAGGCCCGACACGCGAGTAGCCATCGCCTCGTACGAGCACGGCGTTGCTCGGCGCTGGGGCCGAGCGATCCGCGATGACATCACCGTTCACGGCTCCAAGCTCGGTCTATCGGTACGGGACGACCTGTCGGCGCAGCATGAATGGCAGCTCGAAGGCCACGAGGGCGGCGTGTATGCGGCAGGCATCGGCGGAGCCCTGACCGGCCGCCCAGTCGATCTCATGATCATCGACGACCCGATCAAGGACCGCGCCCAGGCGGACTCGCCCACCTACCGCGAGCGCGCCTGGGACTGGTGGACAGACGTCGCCGCTACCCGACTCGCCCCGGGCGCTCCCGTGGTGCTGATCCTCACCCGATGGCATGAGGACGACCTTGCCGGCCGTCTCCTCGCCGCCGAGGACGGCCACTTGTGGCGCGTGGTGAACATCCCAGCCCAGGCCGACCACGATCCGAACAAGGGCGAAACCGATCCTCTCGGCCGCGAGCCTGGCGAGTTCATGCGGTCCGCCCGTGGTCGGACCAGGGCGCAGTGGGAGGCCATCAAGGTTCGCTCCGGTAGCCGCACATGGGCATCCCTCTATCAGGGTCGTCCCGCGCCGGCGGCGGGTGACATCTTCCAACGTGAGTGGTGGCGCGAGTTCACCTCGTCGCGGTGGATCGTCCGCGACGACGGCAGCCATTGGGCTCCCGGTGCCGACGAGGTGTGCATGTCGTGGGACATGGCGTTCAAGGACACCGACGGCTCCGACTATGTGGTGGGCCAAGTCTGGGCGCGGTACGGCCTGGAGCTGTTCCTGCTCGACCAGGTGCACGACCGGCTCTCCTTCACCGAGACGTGCTCGGCGCTGCGCCGGCTCGCTGCGAAGTGGCCCCAGGCCACGCTGAAGCTGGTCGAGGACAAAGCGAACGGCACGGCGGTCATCAACTCGCTGTCCCGTCAGGTGCCCGGTCTGGTCCCAGTTGAGCCGGACGGTTCAAAGGAGGCTCGCGCCCGGGCGGTAACGCCATTCATCGAGGCCGGCCAGATTTGGTTGCCCGCTCCGGAGATCGCGCCATGGGTCGGCGGCTTCCTCGACGAGGCCGCAGCGTTCCCCAATGGCAGCCATGACGACCGCGTCGATGCCTGCACTCAGGCCATCAACCGCATGCTGCTGGCGCCGATCCTCGCAGGAGACCTGATCATCGACGCAACCGAACTCGACGATGAACTCGACGCGTACGCGATCAGCCCTTACTGAGCGAGGAGGCCGCCGTGGGTATCGCCTCCCGCCTGCAAGAGACGCTGTATCGGGTAACCGGCCGCACCGAAATGGCCGAAGCGGTGCGCGCCGAACGGCAGATGGTTGCCCACCTGCAAGAGTCTCTCGCCGACCTCGAGCACCGCATGTATGAGCCGGGCTGGCAGAAGCTCACAGCGTACGCCGAGCGGGAGTTCACCCGCGAAGGGCTCCAGCAGATCACCGCGGTCTGCCGCATCATGACGATCAAGTCTCCGCTGCTTCGCCGCGGCCTATCCCTCCGCACTGGCTACGTGTGGGGGCAGGGCGTCCAGATCTCCGCCAGAGCGACAGGCGAGCAGGGGCAGGACGTCAACTCGGTGGTCCAGGCGTTCCTCGACGACCCCGGCAACCGGCGCACCTTCTCCGGGGACCAAGCGCACGAGGAACTCGAACGTGCCCTGTTCTCCGACGGCAACGTGTTCTTCGCCCTGTTCACGTCACCTCGCACTGGACGCGTCCAGGTCAGGACACTGCCGTGGGATGAGATCACCGACGTCATCTGCAACCCGGAAGACCGTAGTGAGCCGTGGTTCTACAGGCGGGAGTGGTGGCAAGACCGCAGAACCGAAACGGGCGTAATCCAGGAGCGCCATGTCGCCTACTACCCGGCGCTCGGCTACCGGCCGGCGCTGAGACCGCGCCGGCTCACCTTCCCGATGTACGGCGACTCCGGCCTGGCCGATGTCATCTGGGACGCGCCCGTCTACCACGTCCGGGCAAACTCGCAGCTCGGCTGGAAGTTTGGCATTCCCGACTCGTACGCGGCGATCGACTGGGCTCAAGCCTACAAGTCGTTCCTTGAGGACTGGGCGACCCTGATCAAGGCGTTGAGTCGGTTCGCCTGGCGACTCACCAGCAAGGGCAGCAAGCAGGCTCAGGCGCGAGCCAAAATGGCCACCGCTCCCACAACGGATCGCTTCAGCGGCGAACCGCAGCGTGCCGGCGCCACCGCCCTCATGACCCCAGACATGGCGCTCGAGGCCATCCCCAAGAGCGGGGCGACCATCGACAGTGAGTCGGGCAGGCCGCTCGCCGCCATGGTGGCCGCGGCGTTGGACGTCCCAGTGACGATGCTGCTGGGCGACCCCGGCACCACCGGCGCCAGAGCAACCGCTGAAACCCTGGACACCCCGACAGAACGCAGCATGGAGCTGCGCCGGTCGGTGTGGGGCGAAGCATGGCGGCAGATCCTCGACTACGTCATCGACCAAGCCGCCAAGGCACCATCCGGGCCACTCAAGGGCAAGGTGTCCCGCGACGATGACGGCCTCGAAGTCGTCGACTTGGCGCAGGACACCGACCGCACCGTGGACATCTCGTGGCCGGACATCGACGATCTCGATCCTGCGGTCATCATCGACTCGATCGTCAAGGCCGACGCCACCGGTTACCTGCCGCCGCTCACCGTGGTCAGGCTGCTACTGGAGGCGCTGGGCGTGCGAGATGCCGAGTCCATCATCGATGGCCTCACCGATGAGGAAGGCAACTTCAAGCCTCCCGAAGGCACGGCCGGCGCAGCGGGCCAAGCGGCGGTGGACGCGTTCCGAAGGGGCGAAGATCCAGCGCGCATGCTCGGCGGAGGCGACCCCGAACCCGAGCCGGACGGCGAAGAAGACCAGCCCGATGACGAGCAGGCCGACACCTCCGACGGCGACGAAGAGGAGTAGGCCATGGCGATCACAGCAGAGACGCTGCGAATCGCCGAGCAGCTTCGCCGTCAGGTCGGCTCCATCGTCGACAACGTCACCAACTCCTTGGTGTCCGCCTGGGTGCGGGCGTGGGATGAGGTGGTGTGGGAGGTCGTCGCTGCGATCGGCGAACTTCTCCAGATCGGCGACGGGAAGTGGCCATCACGTCGGCAGATCGAACGCACCGCCCGCGCAGTTCGGGCGCTCGACCTCATCGGGGCGACACTCGAACGCCTCGCGGCCCTTACCCGCTCTCAGACGGTCACAGGAGCCACAGAAGCAGCCCGGCTAGGGATCCAGGCACAGGGAGACCTGATTGCCTCACAGCTCCCGTACGGGTCCACGCAGGCGCTCAGGGCCCGCTACGGCGTGCAGCAGCCTGACGCCATTGACGCGATCGTCCGCCGTACCGCCGAGCAGATCAATGCCCGCCACTGGCCACTCGCGGACGCAGCGACTCGCCGGATGAAGCA
Organism: Nonomuraea sp. NPDC052116; assembly: GCF_040680035.1. NCBI lineage: Bacteria > Bacillati > Actinomycetota > Actinomycetes > Streptosporangiales > Streptosporangiaceae > Nonomuraea > Nonomuraea sp. NPDC052116. The sequence goes on from NZ_JBFAWA010000019.1 coordinate 161,647, forward strand.
GGAACTGGTGCGCGGCGTGGTCGTCGGGGACAACCCGCGCACCGCAGCAGCCCGCATGGTGAAGAACCTCGAAGGCGAGTTCAACGGCGGGTTAACCCGAGCGCTGAACCTGTCACGGACCGAGATCTTGGATGCACACCGGCAGTCCGCCGAGATCGGCCAGGAGACACACGAAGACGTCCTCGATGGCTGGGTGTGGCATTGCGAGCTCAACAGCAGCCGCAGCAGGACGTGCCCAAGCTGCTTCGCTCTCCACGGCACCCTGCATCCGCTCAGCGAGCCAGGGCCGATAGATCACCAGCAGGGAAGGTGCAGTCGCACACCACGCACGAAGAGTTGGGCCGATCTCGGATTCGACATCGAAGAGCCTGACGACCTCATCCCCGACGCCCGCGCCATCTTCGACGCGTTGCCTGAGGCTGAGCAGGTAGCCATCATGGGCCGCCGCCGCCTGGAACTCCTCCGCTCAGGCGAGATCGAGTGGGAGGACCTGCCCGAGCTCCGCACCACACCAGACTGGCGCGATTCTTGGGGCGTCCGGCCGGTCAAGGACCTGGAGCGCATCGCTCGGCAGCGCCGGCAGCGTGCTGCCTGACTACCTCGGAGGACCTGATGTCCGTGTCCGAACTGCTCGTCATTGTCGCCGCCCTCTGTCTGCTCGCGGTTGCCGTGTACGCCGCCGTCCACAAGGGGTGGATAGCCGCGCTCGTCTGCCTCGCTGGCTGCCTGCTCGTGTTCGCCGGCTTCATCCCGAACGTCACCTGACCTGGAGGTCACCATGCCCGAACAGCAGGCGCTCACCGAGCGCGTGCCGCTCGCTGAGGCCGCCGGCGGGCAGGCTCCGAAGGGGCGCCGGTTCCGCGCTCGGATCATCGCTGGCGACATCCAGGGCTCCAGCGGCTTCTACCCGGCAGACATGCTCAAGCGCGACGCTGGTGTGTTCCGGGAGGGGCTGCCGGTCTTTCTCGACCACCCGGGCGCAACCGAGTCCTACGACCGGCCCGAACGGTCCGTGCGGGACCTTGCCGGGAAGCTCGCCACCACCGCCGTGTACGAGCGGGATGGCCTGTACGCCGACGTCGAGGTGTACCCGCACTGGGCGCCCGTCGTCGAAGCCATGGCCGGGGATATTGGCATGAGCATCCGGGCGTCCGGGACGGTGGAGGCGTCGAAGGATGAGGCCATCCGCGGACCGATCGTCACCTCGCTGACCGAAGCCGCATCGGTCGACTTCGTCACCGCCGCCGGTGCTGGAGGCAAGGTCGTCGCCCTCCTGGAGTCAGCGCGCGCCCAGTCGGGAGACCTGCTGCGAAAGGCCACCGAGGCACGCGCCTTCACGGACAGCCCCGGTGGTGGCGACATCCTGTCCTGGCGGGAGCAGCGCGACCTTCTGCGTGAGGCGCGCAACGTTGGCGCGTGGCTGGAGTCTCGCCTGCACTGCATGTTCACCGAGATCACAGACGGCATGTACGGCGAAGGCAGGCTCAGCCGCGACGAGCGCATCACGCTGTCGTCTGCGATCGGCGACGCCCTGCAGGCATTCACCTCGCGTGTCGAGTCCGACGCCCCTCACCTATACCAGCGCGACCCCTGGCAAGAGCCTGAGGCCGCGCCTGCCGAAGTCTCTGAGACGTCGGCCCCTGACGTACCGGCGCCGCCGGTCACCACCCTGAAGGAGGGAGCCCCCGTGAGCGGAGGCACCGCACAGGGCACGCCGAACGGCGGCCCGATCGAGCTGAGCGAGGCGGAACTGCGCACCTCTCTCGCCGAGACCAAGCAGAAGCTCGCCGAAGCCGAACTGGAGATCGCCAAGCTGGGCGACCAGTCCCGGCAACTGGCCGAAGCCAAGACCAAGCTGGCCGAGGCCGAGCGCACCAACCTGCGGCTCATCGCCAACAACACCGCCCGGGATAAGGCGGTCGAGACTCTCGCTGAGTCCACGCTGCCCGAGGTCGCCCATGCCAAGGTCATCGAGTCGGTGACCGGCGCCAACGTGCCCCTCAACGAGGACGGGGCGCTCGACGAGGCGGCCCTGGTCACCCGGATCAAGGCCGCCATCGACCGTGAGCGCGACTACCTGACCAAGTTCGCCGAGGCGGCCGGGATCGGAAGGGTCCGCGGGCTTGGCGACACCGACCAGCACGGCCTGTCCGAGGCTGCGTTCACCTCCGGCCTGAAGGACGTGTTCACCACTCTCGGCCTCCCCGACGACGTGGCCGACCTCGCCGTGAAGGGGCGGTAACCCGATGGCCAAGAACATCGTTTTCAACAACGCGGAGCGGCTGCAGGTCGCCTGCAGCGACCCGACTACCCCAGCCTCCGGCGACCCCGTCGTGTACGGGCAGATGCCTGGCGTCGCGCTGACCGCGGAAGGCGCCGATGGCCTGACCTCCGTGCAGTTCTGCGGCGTCGCCAGCCTGTCCGTCAAGGGCGTCGACGGCGGCGGCAACTCGGCCGTGGCGGAGGGCGACATCATCTACTACGTCGCCGCGGACACGCCGAAGCTATCCAAGAAGGCCACCGGCGTCCGCTTCGGCTACGCCATGGGCGCGGTCGGCACTGGAGCCACCGCCACCATCAATGTCCGGATCGGCTACTGAGGAGCCATCGAGTCATGACCAGCACTTTCGACGCGCTCCCCGAGCTGGGCACGTGGAACGCCTCCGAGGCGTCCGAGAAGAGCCTGTACTCCGGTGAGGGCACCAACCTGTCGGCCAAGCGCCGGTCTCGCCGGGACACGCCCGCCTACCAGCGGGCTCTGCTGGAGACGGCGAACCTGTACGCCCGAGTCCTGCGCGGCGACCGCAGGGCGGCGCTGGACTTCCAGGAGAACATGTCCACGTCGGACTTCTCCAACCTGTTCGGCGACATCCTCGACCGTCAGGTTCTCGCCCGCTACGTGTCGCAGCCGGTCCAGTGGACGGCGATCGCTAAGCGCGGCATGGTCCGCGACTTCCGCACAGTGAAGAGGTTCACCCTGGACGGCGGCGAGTCCGTCCTGACCGAGGTGAAGCAGCTCACCGAGTACCCGGCTGCCAGCCTGACGGACGGCGCCTACTCCTACTCGGTGAAGAAGTATGGTCGCCGGATCGGGCTCAGCTGGGAAGACCTGGTCAACGACGACCTGGACGCGTTCGCGTCCATCCCGGAGAGGCTGGGTAACGCCGCCCGTCGGTCGGAGGAGAAGTTCGTCACCTCGCTGTACGCCTCCAGCACGGGTCCGAACGGCACGTTCTTCTCCACCGCGAACAAGAACGTCATCAACACCACCACCGCCGGTACGGGCGCCCCCACCAACCCGGCGCTGAGCGTGACGAACCTCCAGTACGCGTTCCAGGTGCTCGCCCAGCAGGTCGACACGGACGGCGCCCCCATCTACATCGACGGCGTGGTTCTGGTGGTGCCTCCCGCGCTGGAGGTCCCCGCGAACAACATCATCAACGCCACGCAGATCATGACCGCTGCCGGTTCGGGCGGAGCCAACTCCGACGCCGGCCGCCCGGACATGCTGCAGGTCGCGAACTGGATGTCGCGCCGCGTCCAGGTCGTCGTCAACCCGTGGCTGCCGATCATCTCGACCACGAACGGCAACACGTCGTGGTACCTGTTCGCCAACCCGTCCGTCGGCCGGCCCGCCATGGAGGTGGGCTTCCTGACCGGGCACGAGGCTCCGGAGCTGTTCCAGAAGTCGCCGAACGCCACCCGGGTCGGGGGCGGCCTGATCGACCCGTCCGAGGGCGACTTCGACACCGACTCGGTGGAGTGGAAGCTGCGCCACGTGTTCGGCGGCACTCTGATGGACCCGAAGTCTGGGGTCGCCTCCAACGGCAGCGGCGCCTGACCGTGGCGGATCGTCACCTGCCGCGGCCGGTCACCGAGGGCGGCGAGTTCCTGGCCGCGATCCATGACCGGCTCGGCGAGCAGAACGAGCTGCTGGGGCGAATCCTCGAGCGTCTCCCTGAACCCGCTCCACAGCCGGAGCAGGCTGGGACGGTCGAACTGCGGGAACCGGAGCAGCCCAAGGCAGCGGGCGCCGAGATAGCCGAGCCTTCCCCTGCCCCAGCGAAGCGCACCCGCAAGCCTCGCACCCCGTCCAAGTAGGGGGTCGTCGTGGCGATCGACTACAGCACCGACGTCGGCAAGGTCAGGCTCCTCATCCCGGACACGGACGAGGCCAACCTGCTGCTTACCGACGAGCAGGTGACGGCATTCCTGGCGTTGGAGGGCTCGGTCAAGCTGGCCGCGGCCCAAGCGTTGGACACCATCGCGTCTTCTGAGGCGATGGTGTCCAAGGTCATCCGAACCCAAGACGTCAGCACCGACGGCGCCAAGGTCGCGGCCGAGCTCCGAGCGCGGGCAGCGGAACTGCGGCGCCAGGTGGACGAGGGTGTCGGCGACGACAGCGTGGGTTTCGACGTCGTGGACTTCGACCCGCATCTCGGCTACCTCGGATACGAGCCCTGCTGAGGGGAGGCATCGTGTCTCCCCTGGCAGGCCACACGCCGTTCCATCCCAGGTGGTCGGAGCACCATCGCCCGACCGCCACCGGCACGCAGACGGGGACATGCACCATCACCCGGCCGGGGACTGGAGAGGGCGCCACCGACCCGGATGGGACGTGGCATCCGCCCGCGCCCACCACCATCTACACCGGAACCTGCCGGATCACCCCGCAAACCGCGGACTCCCGGTACGTCGTCTCCGGTGAGCGCCGGGTCACCATCCGCGGCTACGAGATCGCGATCGAGTGGGATGCGGCAGAGATCCGAGAGGGCGACGACTGCCACATCGACGCCGCGAAGGATCCGCGCCTGCCCGGTGTGGACCTGCGGATCACCGACGTCCGTATGGCGTCCGAGCAGTGGGAACGCGTCCTCATCGCCGAGCAGGACCTGACCGACTTGGAGGAGTGATGGCGGACTTCGACTTCTCCGAGGTCGCCCGCCTTGAGGTGGCCATCGACAACGCCACAGCCAAGACGCAGGCGATGGTGAAGGCTGCGGTGAAGAAGACCGGGTTCGACACGGTGGCCGGGGCGCAGGCTCTCGTGCCGGTGGACACCGGAAACCTGAAGAACTCGATCGGTGTCGACTTCGACTCTGATGGTTACGGGTTCGAGGCCGGCGCGACGGCGAACTACGGCGGTTTTATCGAGTGGGGTACCAGCAAGATGGCTCCACAGCCGTACCTGGGGCCTGCGTTCGAGCGCACCTCTGAGGAGTTCGTGAAGGCGATCGAGTCCATCGGTGGCCGGGTGCTCGAATGACCGTCGCCGCGGCCAAGCCGCACACCGACGCCGTCGTTACCCTGCTGACCGCTGCGAGCGTCCTCGTGGGACGAGGGAAGCCGCCGTCTAGCGGAGGCTGGCAAGGCAATCCCGGAACGTCCGCGTTCAAGCCGTACGCGGTCATCTACCCGTTCCCCGGTCAGGACGAGGCTGCGTCGCTGGCACGGTTCCACGAGGCTCTCGACTTCGTGTTCCAGCTCACATGCGTGGGCGCCGTACAAGACCAGGTCGAGACGATCATGGACGTGGCGAGGGCGGCACTCATCGGCGTCACGCCGGCCGTGACGGGCCGCACGGCGTTCCCGATCTACAGGGTCCCGCTGGATCGCCCGGTCACCCGGGATGACGCCGTCGCACCGCCCGTTCACTACGGCGTCGCCCAGTTCCACTTCAGGTCCGACCCGACCTGATCCTTTCCTAACCCAGCCCGGCACGACTTGTGTGCGGGCTCTTTGGCATGCCCAGAGGAGAGTCCGCATGGCCAACCTCGACACATCGCAGGCCATCTCCAGCGAGGCCGCGATCACCTACGCCAGCGTGGGCGGCTCGGGTGACCGGGTCAAGTACGAGCCCGGCATGTTCGTGATCATCCGGAACGGCTCCGGTGTCTCGACGACCGCGACCATCACCGTGCCCGGCAACACCAAATGGGGCGCGGCGAATCCGGTCAAGACCAAGGCGGTGGCCGCTGGAGCTGACCTGCCGATCCCGCTCCTGCCTGAGTACGTGGATCCCGCAGATGGCCGCGTGGCTATCGCCTGTGCGCCGACCACGACCATCTCGATTGCGGTGATGCGCGCGTGAGCGGCCTCACCATCCGCGACCCGTACGGCAACACGTTCGAGGTCGACCAGACAGCGCGACCGTTCTGGGAGACCCGCGCCAACGAGGGCTACACGATCCTGCCTGGCGAGCCCGAGGAGGGCACCGAGCCTGCGCCGGAGGAGTCCAGCACCCCCAAGACCAAGAGCAAGGCGGGCTCGCGGCCTGCCCAGAACACGGAGGAGTAGGCCGTGAGCAAGAGACTGAGCGACGGCAACACGAAGGCCACCTTCGTCCCGGCTGTGGCTGTCCTTTCCGCGCCGACCGTGGCGGAACTCACCGCGGTGGGCATCGTCGCCTGCGAGGAGTACATCACCGCGGACGGGCTGAACATCTCGATCGACCAGGGCGCCGTTGAGGGCGACACCCTGGCGAGTACGCAGACGTTCCAGGGTCCTGGCCGTACCCAGGCGCAGATCGAACTGACGTTCTTCCGCGACAATGTGACCGCGAATGATCGCATGTGGTCCGTGATGACGAACGGTACCAACGGCTTCTGGGTCGTCCGGCGCGGACTCGCTTACGACGTGGCGTACGCGGCGGGGCAGAAGATCGCCATCTACACCGTCACCTGCGGCGAGCCGTCCGAGCTGGCACCGGAGGCGGAGACGTACGACCGGGCCATGGTCAAGCTGTTCCCGTCTGGCCGGTATCTGCGAGAGGTGACGGTGGCGGCCTGATGGCGACCGTTGCCGAGATCAAGGCGAAGCTTCGCCGCCCCGAGAGAACCGTCCCCCTATGCCTGGCTGGGGATCTGCAGGCGCAATACGAGCAACTCGAACGGGACCTCACCCGCGCGCGTGAGAAGGCCCGTTCCGGCACGCTGGCCGGCGGCGCCAATGCGGAGGCCACCGAGATTGCCCGTCGCATCCAGGCGCTCCAGGAGGAGATGCGCGAGCACACGGAGATCTTCACCTTCCGCGGGTTGACGCGGCGCCAGTACTCGGACCTGGTTGCGGCCCACCCGCCCACCGAGGAGCAGGTGGAGAAGAACTCCGAGGTGGACGTCAACTGGGACACCTTCGGGGTGGCGCTCATCACCGCCTGCTGCATCTCACACGAGATGGCCGAGGCAGAGATGGGTGAGCTCGTCGACGAGCTCACCGCCGCACAGTACGGCGCTCTCTTTACCGCTGCCCAGGCCGTGAATGTGGTGGGGCTTGATGTCCCAAACTCGTTCACCGCCTCCGCAGTGCTGCGAGCTTCCAAGAAGAGCTCGAAGTAGCGCACGCCTGGGGTGTGCCCAGGTCGAAACTGCTGGGGCGGCAGCAACGAGCCGTCACCACCATCCACCGGGACCCAGACGGGCAGATCGTTGAGATCGAAACCGTCTGGGACCCGGAATGGCTGGAAGAGGACTACGCGTGGGCCGCCGCCTACCTGCGTTGGCAGGCAGGCAAATGCCCAGGCTGCGAGCTTGATCTGGTCGACACGACGGCCATGCATGACGGAGACCCTGTCCACACGTACCGGGTGCCGCCGCCGCGCCGCTGTCACGCCTGCGATGCCCGTTTGCTGGAGCAAGAAGAGCACGCCAAGAAGAAGCCCAAACGGCCGGGTGCGCTGTTGTGGCAGATCGAGCAGACGTCTTAGGCGGACAGGCCCAACGCCTGCATGAGCGCAGTCACGACCCCTGCGAAGAGAACGAACAGGATCAGGCATCCCACGATGATGATCACTGCAAGTGGCCAGCCCTTCAGGCGCTGCCACCCTGTCCGCTTGCGGTGAACCATCGGGTCGCCGGGATCGTGCGGTCCGCTCATCGTCAGCCCTTTCTCGTGTGCCCCCGATCCGTTCGCGATGATGGCACGCCCCACCTCCGCAGCCCTCCTAAACGGCTCAATTCGTGACCTGGCGGGCGGGGGTGGTCTCAATGGCCGAGAGAACCGTAAGTGTCAACCTTCGGGCCCGGGTCGCGCAATGGGTCTCGGGGATGGGGCAGGCCAAGAAGTCCACCGAGGACCTGTCACGCCAGATGGTGCAGACCGGCGCCTACGCCGACCAGTTCCGGCGGCGTCTGGAGGCGGCGACGAAGGCGCTCCCGAAGATCGAGATCGACGCGGACAGTTCGCCCGCCGAGATCAAGTTCGCGCAGCTTCGCGCCGAGATGGAGAAGCTCGCCGACAAGAAGATCGGCATCGACATCGACGCCGCCACAGCTCAGGCGCAACTCCAAGAAATTGAGCGCGAGCTGGAGAAGCTGCAGGGGCAGTCGGCAACCATCGACGTCAAAGCGGACATCGGATCCGCGCTGGCCGAGCTGCGGGCCGTCGATTCGGAGATCTCCCGCGTCAACGGCCGCGACGCGAACGTACGCGTCGACGCCAACGTGTCTGGCGCGCTCGCGAGCATCGCCATGGTTGGTGCTGCTCTCGCATCCCTGCCTGCGGTGACGACGATCGCCGTAGGCGTGACCGCTCTCGGTTCGGCGTTCGCCGCGGCGGGTGCCGGCGCAGCAGCGTTCGGCGCGGTTGCCGTACCCAGCCTGGCGCGGATCAACGAAGCCTTGAAGGCGCAGGAGAGCGCCGCCAAGTCCGCAGGGTCAGCCACGGGCGGGGCCGGGCAGAGCGCTGCTCAGGCGGCCATCCAGGCGATGCAACTGGAGCAGGCCGAGCGGCGGCTGAAGGACGCCCAGAACGAGCGCAAGCAGGCGCAAGAGGACTTGACGCGTGCCGTCGAGGCCGGCCGCAGGGCCCTTGAGGACATGAATTTCAGCCTCGAACGGTCGGTCTTGTCGCAGAAGGACGCGGCGCTGGCCGTCCGTGAGGCGGAGGCTCGGCTGGCCGAACTCCAGGCCAGCGGCAACGCCTCCGAACTCGACATCGAGCGGGCCATGCTCAACGTCGAGATGGCCCACCAGCGGGAACGCGAGCAGGAGGTCAAGACCCAGCGCGCCAAGGAGGACACGGCCAAAGCCAACGCTGCCGGAGTCAAGGGCACGCAGGAGTACCAGCGCGCCCAGGAGCGGCTGGCACAGGCGCAGGTCAAGGTCACCGAAGCGGCGGCCGCGCTGAAGCAGATGCAGTTGCAGCAGCAGGCCGCCATGTCCGGGGGCGGCAGTGCGGCCTCGAAGCTGTCGGACGCGTTCGCTGGGCTGTCGAAGCGGGAGAAGGAACTCGCCAAGGACATCAAGGCGTTCGCTGACGAATACCTCGCCTGGCAGCGAAGCCTGCAGCCCGACGTCTTCCCCGTGATCAACCAGGGCCTGGACCTCATGAGGCTCGGACTCCGGGAAGCAGGACCGCTCGCCAAATCGGCCAGCTCGGCATTCCTGACCTTGGGAAAGGACGCCGAGACTGCGCTCAACGGGCCGTTCTGGCAGGAGTTCCTGTTCAAACTCAACACTCAGGTCCCGGGCGCGATCGTCGGGCTCGGCCGCAGCTTCGGCAACATCGTGACCGGTATCGCCGGCGTGCTTGAGGCGTTCTTGCCGTTCGCCCCCACCATCGTGGGCGGGGTCGAGAAGGCGACCAAGGCGTTCGCGGAGTGGGGCCAGGGACTCGAAAACTCCACCGAGTTCAAGCAGTTCATCCAGTGGGTCAAGGACAATGCCCCCCAGGTCTGGGAACTGATCAAGAACGTTGCGAAGGCCCTTGGCAACATCGGCGAGGCCCTCGCGCCTCTCGGTGTTGGAGCTTTCTCCGGGCTGAATCTACTGGCCGAGATCGTCGCAGGGATGGACCCGGATCGTATCCAGACCATCGCCATCGCCATCGGCGCGATCAAGCTCGCCACCATGGGCATGGGCGCCGTCTCCGCGTGGCAGAACCTCGCGGGCGGGATCACCGCCACCGGAGCAGCGGCGGGCAAGGCCAGCGGCAAAATGGCTGCCCTCGGCAAGGCTGCCATCGCAGTGTCCGGAACCGTGATCGGTCTCGAGGTCGTGGGCGACGCCATCAACAAGATCGAGGGCCAGTCGCAGGGAGTCGACAAGCTCACCCTGGCGTTGACCGAGCTGTCACAGACCGGCAAGTGGGCGGGTGACCTGTCGTCCCAGTGGACGGGTGGCTTCCACTCGGCGGATGAGGCCGCGGCCCAGTTCCGTGACGGTCTGCGCGAGCTTCAGGACCCAAGCCTGTACGAGATGGTGTTCGACCACCCATTCACCGAACTGGGCGCTTTGCTGCCCGGGATCGATTCGTCGGTGGATCGGCTGGAGCAGCGCTTCTCCGATCTTGACGCTGCCTTGGCCGGGATGGTGACGAGCGGCAACTTGTCGGGCGCACAGGCAGCTTTCGAGCAGTTGGCCAACCAGGCGCGGGCGCAGGGCATCCCCGTGGAGAAGCTCAGCCAGTTGCTGCCTACCTACAGTCAGGCGGTTCGCGTCGCTGGCAACGCCTCAGCAGAAGCGGCTGCCGGTGTGGACCAGGCCAAGTTGAAGATGGACGGTTTCAACACGTCTCTGTCCACCTTTGCTGGGCGAACGGACGCCCTTCAGGCGATGCAGAACCTGAAGACCGCCTACCGCGAGGCCGCAGACGCGATCCACGCCGCCAACGGCAAACTGGAAATCAATGCTGGGATGACCGACAAACAGCGTGACGCGGTCATCCAGGCGAGGGAGAAGTTCTCGGCCTACATCACCGCGGTGAAGAGCGCGGCGGACGGTGCTGGCGCGTTGAGCGGTAAGACGACGGACGCGACCCGGGCAGTGATCGAGCAGCTTCCCAAGCTGTCCGATCTGGCGGGCAAGAGCGGCGAGGCCCGTGAGCAGATCATCAAGCTCGCCGAGGCGTACGGCATCAGCAGGGCGGACGCTGAGAAAGCCATGGGGAGCGCGAAGGGTCTTCGCGACGTCTTGGCGCAGCTCAAGAGCAAAGAGCTCAAGATCACGGCCGACACGAAGGCGGCGCAGGAGGCCCTGCACAACCTGCTGCAGATGTACATCAAGCCGGTCGAGATCCCGGTCTCGATTCGGGCGCCGTCGACCCCGCCTAAGCCGAAGAAGAAGCGCGCTGGCGGTGTCGAGCGGTACGCGGCAGGCGGGGTCAGATCGACCCCGCCGAACGTCGCGTCGAACCCGACGATCCTCTACGGGGAGGGCGCCGCCGACGAGTACTTCATCCCGACCGAGTTGAAGTATCGAGACAGGGCGATCGGCTTGTTGTCGCAGGCTGCGAACGATTTCGGATTGTCTCTGTCGAACCAGAAGGCCGCGGAGGGACTCGCTGACCTGTCGGTCACGATCGACGATTCTGGCCTGCAGATCGCTGACGGTCTGACCTCGGTGATGTCTTCGCTGCAGGCGACGATGGGACAGGCGGGCAGCCTGACGACGTCGATTGGCCAGGTCGGCTCTGCGGCAGAGCAACTCGACGCGTCCTGGCTGTCTGGGTCACAGGTGCTCCAAGACTCGGTGTCGCTGGTCGGGGAGACGGTGTCGTCAGCGATCGGCGATCTCGCGTCCACGGTGGATGCGCTGAGCGTGGTGATCCAGCAGGCGCAGGAGTCCGCCGGGTCGGGCTCGTCCAAGAAGTCGTCGAAGTCGTCCAGCAAGAAGAGTTCGGCGCAGACGGTTTCGGACAACATGATCGCAGGCGACTATGGGCTGGGTGGCGCCTCCGGTTTCCTGTCCAACCCTGATATCGCGTTCCGATCGGGGCCGGTGAACAGCTCGCGAGTCTCGGCCCCGCAGCAGATGTCTCCGTCCCGTATCTCGGCCTACTCGGGTGGCGGCTCGTCCGCCGCTGGTTCTGGCGGGTCGAGCGGCGGATCCGGGTCGGGTAGCTCGGTGAACTTCTACGGCACAACCATCCGGGAGTCGGTGGATGCCGACGTGGTGACCGCCAAGATCGGCATGGTTTTGGACTCGCGCGGCTGAGCCCGCCTTTCACATCAACGGAGATAGGAGGGCGGGCTTCGCCATGCCTGAAACCCCTGAAGAGGACCTGTCGTACGCGGAACGACTGCGCAGGAAGGGCGTCCAGACCAGGCCGTCCGGCTGGTCGCACGCCACCCGGGACGAGACGGTCGAGGGCAGCACTGATGACGGCGGCCGATTCAAGGCCACCCGGGATACGGCGGGCCACATCGTCACCGAGGAGACCACCGCGTCCGGCCGCCAGCGCAAGCACGTCACGATCAACCTCGGATAGGAGGCGGCCGTGGCGATCACGCAAGACGGCTGGATGAACGACACGTATGTCAAGCTGATGCGTCAGCAGATCACCATCGACGTCGGCAGCACAACGTCCGGGATCTTCAAGGCCGCCCTGTGGACGGGATCGGTCACGCCCGACTTCTCACAGGCCAATCCGGCCTACAACGTGGCGCCGTGGAACAGCGGGCAGACAGTTGGGCCGGGATATACGGCCGGTGGCAACGACCTCACGGTGACCAGCTTCGCCGAGCTGGCGGGTGCGGCCAACAAGGTCGGGTGGCGGTTCGCGGCCACCTCCTGGTCGAGCGCGACGATCGCTGCCGAAGCGCTGGTGGTGTACGCGCCGGGCCTGAGCAACCGGATCTTCGTGGTGCGCTGGTTCACCCAGAGCTACGACTCCAGTGACGGTACCTACACGGTTACCCCAGATGCCACGGGCGTGTGGAGGACAGTCTTGCGGTCTGCGGCCTAGTCGGAGTCGTCCTGATTAGGCTGGTGCTGAGTCCACCAGTCGTAGGGCACGAGAACGTGCACCACAAGAACGGCGACAGAGCGGACAACCGGATCGAGAACCTCGAACTCTGGAGCCGGAAGCAGCCGAAAGGTCAGCGCATCACGGACAAGCTGGCATGGGCGCGCGAGATCATCGAGCGCTACAGCTCTGACCCGCACTTCGCCTGATAAATAGCCGCATGTAAGGCCCGGGACCTATCGTCTCGGGCCTTTGCCATGCCTGGCATCCATTCGACCTTGCCTCGCCTTGTGCGGGGCTTTTCGCATGAAAGGGGCCAGGATGCCTCTCTACATCGCCGCCAACGGCGCCATGCCCACGACGGCGGAATTGCAGCCGGTCGCCACGACGACATCGTTGAAGACGCTGTTGCAGATCGCTACCCCTTCTACCCGCGGCCTGAGAGTCGTGGAGTGGGGCATCAGCTTCGACGGGTCGACGGCGGCGACGCCGGTCCGCTGCGAGCTGATCGTCACAGACGTGGCGGCGACGGTGACGGCACACGTCAGCGCTGGCGTGCAGCCGTACACCGACCCGAACGCGCCCGCCTCGCTCGTGACGCTCGGCACGTCCGCGACCGGCTACACCGCGAGCGCCGAAGGGACGGTCGCCGCGACCCGGACCGGTGACGTCCAGCAGGTGGCGCCGACTGGCCAGTACGTCAAAATGTGGCCGCTCGGCCGCGAGTTCGGGGTTGGGGCGTCCAAGTGGTTGCGGGTACGGGTGAAGGCCGCCGCGGCAGTGAACGCCTACACGTACATCGTGTGGGAGGAATGAGTGCCCACCGCCACGCTGCGGGCGGTCGCTTCAGCGTCCGCGTCCGGCGCAAGCATCACCTGCAACAAACCCGCCGGCACCAGCGTCGGCGACCTGCTGATCGCTTTCCAGTCGGCCGATTCGGGCACGTTCGCGAACATGACGACGCCCACGGGCGGGGCGACGTGGGCACTCCTCACCCAGCAGCAGTGGAGTGCCGGTGAGCCCGGCACGAACGTCTGGTGGAAGTTCGCCGGCGGTTCGGAGCCGGCCTCGTACGGATTCGCCCAAGCCTCCGGCGCCGACGGCGTGGTGGCTATCGCCGCCGTCTTTGGGACCGCGACCACGACGCCGGTGTTCGCTTCCAGCGCGTCGTCGGTGACCACGACCAGCATCCCCACCCCGTCTGTCACGCCGACCGGGAGCGACGATCTGGAGTTGCGGTGGGCGGCCAGCAAGGGATTCGGCGGGGTGACGTTCACATGGACACCCCCGGCCACCTACACCGAGCAGGTCGACCTGCAGTCGAACACGTTCACGTCTGGGTCGATGGCGACCAAGCAGCTGACCAGCAACGCAGCGTCCGGGATACAGAACTTCACGATCAGCAACAATACCGGCGGACACATGGGGATCACGGTCGCTGTCGCCGGGCTGGCTTTCCGCGCCGCCAGGCCGTTGATTCTCGGCCAGGCCATGCAGCGCGCGGCCTTCTACTAGCGAGGAGGGCGCGTGGCTCGTCTCGGCCGTGGCCAGCCGATCCCGGCCACCATCAAGAACCCGCTGCGGTACAGCCTGCGGAACCTGACGCTCGGCCCATTCGAGTCGGTCTCGGAGTGGCCGCCAATCGCGGTCACCACCCCGAACGCCAACGTCAACCTGCCGCACTTCGAGTCAATCTCCGAGTGGCCGGGGTTCACGTTCACGCGGGACCAGAACTTCGTCCTGCCGCCGTTCGAGAGCCTCAGCGAATGGCCGGCGCTGGCCGTGTCGATTCCGGTCAAACCGGGAGACAGTCTTACCGGGGCGGATGGGCAGGTCGAGTGGAACGGCGTCCTTTGGGGACCATCGACGAGTGTTGGGGTGTTGCTGCCGGTTGAGGGCTGGTATGCGAGCCCGAGCATCGACAACCTCAACGTGGACAAGCCCGGCAGCCACGGGGCGTGGGACGCTCGGAAGCTGGCCAAGCAGCGGATCGTGTCATTCAGGCTGCAGCCTGATTCGGCGGCCGACCCCACGCAGGTTCAGACGCTGATCGATCAGATCCTCGCCGCGACCGGCATCCCCGAGGATGACAGCCCGCTGCCGCTGGTGATTAAAGCGTACGGGCCGCCCAAGTTGGCTTATGGGCAGGTTGTGGACAGGCCGCTGACCTTGGACGGTGACTACAACGCGGGCCTGCCGACGGTGGGCGTGGTGATCGCGTGCGGGGATCCGCGCCTGTACTCACTGAACCAGGAGGGCGTGACGGTCCCGACTGGGACGCCGGTCACTGTGGCGAACACCGGCAACGCGGCGACACATCCGCTCATTCGGATCGAGGGCCCGGCCACGAACCCGGTGCTGACCAACCAGACCATGGGTCGCGTCTTGCAGTTCGCGATCACGCTCACGTCTGGGCAGCTCATGGAGATCGACACGAAGTTCGGCACGGTCACGGTGGGCGGCGTCAACAAAATGTCCACCCTTACCGGGAACAGCGTGCCGGTAAGCGACTTCGTCTTGCAGGCCGGGTCCAACACCATCACCTACGCCGTGTCCTCGGGCGGCACCGAGGGCGCCGACATCCTGTGGCGGCACGCCACCGTCTGACGTTTGAGAGGCGGTGAATCGTTGACCGCTTTCCTGCGTTCCGTGTCGTCCGCGACCGGCCCCAACGGCACGTCCTTCGTCGTGGCCGCCCCAACGGGTGTGAGCCAGGGCATGATGCTGCTGGCGTTCATCGCGATCGACTCTGGCGGCGTCGGCTCCATCAGCATCTCCGGCGGCTGGTCCTTCCTCGGCGGGGTGCGTGGCCCGACCACACACCTGTCTGCGGTGGACGTGTACTGGAAGATCGCTAGAGCCGCCGAACCGGCCTCGTACGAGGTGACGATGGCTGGCTCGGCGGACGGCGTGGCCGTCATCGCCGCCGTGGCGGGCGCGAAAACGTCGCAGCCGACTGTCGCCACCGGCGTCGTGTACGACGCGGACGACACAGTGTTCACGCCGTCAGCTACCCCCACCACGCCATCCGGGGTAGAGCTGCGGTGGGTGGCGGCGATCCCGCCCGAGGGCGTCCACATCACGTGGAACACCCCGCCCGGATTCACCGAAGCCGCCGACCTGCAGTCTGAGGACGAGGTGGGCGGCTCGCTGGTGTGGCGCGTCTACGCCTCCGACGGGGCCCTCCCCTCCCAGACACATGTCGCTTCTGCCCTGTTCCAGTTCGGCGCCGGGCTGACGGTGCTGGTGGAGTCGGCGGAGGCAGCCCCGCCCGAACCGCCGGTGGTGCAGCCGTTCGCGCCCGGCGCCGGCTCGTCGCTCTACAGGTTCGTGTTCACCCGCCTGCTGGACCGCACTTACCTGGGCGACCTGGACCTGGTCAACGTGTCCTTCGACAAGAGAATCTTGCAGCCTGGGGCCTTCTCCGCCACGATCCCGATCCCCAATCGCAAGGTGGGCGACCTGGTAGCCGAGATCATCCCCCGCGACGAAACCCAACTCGGTATCGGACCGGGCGTCATCACCGTGCAGGTGTTTCGAGAGGGCGTCTGCTGGGGCGAGTACTGGATCACCTCCGCCCAGCCCGCCCGCAGCCGCAGAGGCACGCCAGCCATCGCGTTGCGGGGCTCCACCCTGGATGCTTACCTCGCCAAGGTCGAGTTGCAGGACGACCTCTTCTACACGGGCACGGACCAGATCCAGATCGCCCGCAACCTGCTCGCCCACTTGGCCGGCCAGTCGCACGCGAACCTTTCCCTCTCACTCCAGACAGGCACCTCTGGGGTACTCAGAGACAGGACCTACCTGGAAAGTGAAGGCGCCACCTACGGGCAGCGCCTTCTGGAGCTCGCGCAAGTCGATGGCGGCTTTGAATGGTTGATCAACCTTGAGACGGTGTCGGGCAGCCTGACCCGCAAGTGGGTGTGGGGCTACCCGCAGTTAGGTGTTCTCGACCCGCCGCCCCACATCTTCGCCGACGGGAGAAGCGGCGGCGACATCCTGGAGTGGAGCGAAGAGATTGACGCCCTCCGCGGCGGCACCCGGTGGCGGGCTCGCGGCGCTCTCGTGGGCGGCGACGCCTCCACCACCTCCACCCCACTCACGTCCACCGTGCACGAGGCGACCGCCCACCTGGCGGCGGGCTGGCCACGCCTGGACAGGACGTTGTCCTACAGCACGGTCAACCAGGTCGGCACGCTGGAGGACTACGCCGCGTTCTGGGCGGGAAGAGCGGCGGGCGCCTTGCGGGTCGATCAGGTGACGGTCACCTTCGGCAAGAACCCGTCGCTCAACCCGAACCTGCTGGGCGACAGCGGACGGTTCTACTTCGACAACGAATGGCACAGGAGCGTGTGGAAAACCAGGCGGATCATCGGCATCGGTGTCACGCCCACCTCCCGTGCGGACGGCAAAGAGGAAGCACGCCTCGTGTTGGAGGGAACGGAGGTTCCTGGTGCCTGACGTCTATCCGAACGACCTGACCGCGCGGCTACGGCAGATGGAAAAGGACATCGAGGAGCTGAAAGCGCTCCTCGGCAGCCGGGAGCCGCTCACTGCGGCGTCCAAGGGCTGGCGGTTGTCCAACATGACCATCCCGACCGTCAGCTCCGGGCAGGCGCACATCGGCGCCAACAACAACGAGATCTTCGGCTCAACGATCAACGGCACGAAATACATGCTGGCGAAGGCGCCGAACCCGGGGACCGTGTCCAGCTCGGTTGGAGACACGTACACAACCTTCACACGAGACGCCATCAACGACGTGATCAGCAAATTCAACTCGCTGGTCAGTGGCCTGTCTGGCGCCGGACACATCACCTGATCGTGGCCGCCCGCGTTGGCGAGATGCGCGCCTACGGGCGCGGGCGGCCCCCCTGATCGGTGCCGCCTGGCCTTGAGGGTGCTCCCAGGCGGCACCTCACCTACCTCAGCGAGGAGTGACGTGGCCGATGAGCCTTCCCTGGGTGAGCTCGCCCGCCGGATTGATCACGTCACGATGACGCTCGCCCAGCTGGTGCAGCGCGCCGAGTACACCGCAGACCGGCGGTACGACGACAGACGATTTGCTGAACTGGAATCTGATGTCGCAGAGCTGCGCCGTCAAGTCACTGAAGAGTTGAAAGCCCTCAAACAGAGCATCGACACGGCGACGGAGAAGCGCGGATCGAACGCCAGACAAGCTGTCTACGCGGGGCTCTTACCGGCGCTTTTCATGATGGTGTCCATCGTGGTGCAGATCTGGCTCGCCGCGAAGGGCGGGTCGTGATGGGCGAGCATGTGCGCAGGGTTCGCCGCAACTGGCTCATCATCGCGATCGCGGCTGTCGTGGCCATGCTCGGGGTGTGGGCGTCGGTCCAGATCAACGCTCTGGGCGCGCAACTCAGGGAGTCTGAGCAGAACCAGCAGGTGCTGTCCGACCAGGTGAAGAATCTCGGCGGGGTGCCGCTCGTCACGCCATCCGCGGGCCCGCGGGGAGAGCGCGGCGAGACTGGTCCGCCCGGGCAGACGATCGTTGGCCCGCGCGGGTCGGCCGGCCCGAGCGGGCCTCCCGGAAGACCTGGCCGGGATGGCAAAGACGGTGCTGTGGGCCCGTCTGGGCCTCCAGGAGTAGCAGGGGGCCCGGGGCCTCGAGGCGAGCCAGGAGCGACCGTTACGGGCCCACCGGGGCCCAAGGGCGAGGTCGGCAAGGACGGCTCAGACGGCAAGCCAGGCCCTGAAGGCAGCCCAGGGCCTCGGGGCGAGCAAGGACCCCGCGGGGAGACCGGGCCGCCACCGTCCTCGTGGACGTTCACCGTCGGCCTCATCGCCTACCGGTGCACACCCACCGAGCCCGGATCCACCACCTACTCATGCAAGCCGGAGGATTGACCGTGACCGAACCGCTCCCGCCCGAGCCCTACGGGGATGCGGCCCTCACCGAAGACGATGGCCCGCAGCGCGTCTCTCAGGACCCGTCCGCGGTGTACGTGAGCGAGGTCCAGGAGGATGACGATGCCCTCGACTCGTGACCGGATGGTCGCCGCCTGCCGTAAGCACATCGGGTATCAGGAGCGCGCGGACGGGTGGACGAAGTTCGGGCAATGGTACGCCGACCGGCACGGCAACCAGGCGTTCGCCCGCGCCCCCTGGTGCGCCATGTCGCTTTCGTACGTGGCTGCGGGGCTCGATCTCGGCAAGGTGGTGGGCGAGTTCGCCTACACGCCATCGTGGGCCGACTGGTTCCGCGACAACGGCCGCTGGTACCAGACCCCGAAAGCCGGGGACCTCGTCTTCTTCGACTGGCAGGGGACGCGCAACATCCCTGCCATCGACCACGTGGGCATCGTCGAGTCCGTCCTCAAGGACGGGCGCGTGGTGACGATCGAGTTCAACACCGCGGACGCGTGCATGCGCCGCGTCCGCTCTCGCTCAACGATCGCTGGGTTCGGGCGTCCCGCCTACCCGGACGTTCCGCCGGCCAAGCCTGAGCCGGCTCCTAAGCCTGCGAACCCAACGGAGGTCGCCGTGAAGAAGCTGCCCACGCTCAAGCGCGGCGATAAGGGCTGGCACGTCAAGACCATGCACTACCTGCTGGCCGCCCGCGACTACGCGATCAGCGAGGGTATCGACGACACCACGTTCACGACCTACCACGAGCAGGGCATCCGAGGTATTCAGGACGCCGCCGGCATCAAGGTCGACGGGATCTGCGGGCCGCAGACCTGGCAGGCCCTGCTCCGGGTCCTGTAGCCGCAACTGAGAACCGTGAACCACCAACTCTCAGTTGATGGTTCCTCTGAGCGCGCCGCCAGATGCGGCGCGCTCTTCGTGTGTCCCCATCCCCGAGGAGCATCCTCATGCGCTACAAGAGCGCTGCCATCCTGTCCGCACTCGTCGTCGGCCTGGGCGCCACCGGCGCCGCGTCCGCGAGCTCCGCCGCGCCGGCCAAGCCCAAGCAGTACGGCGTCTGCGTCAACGCCAAGACCGGTGCCATGCGGCTGCTGGAGCCGCTGAACCTGCGCCGGTCGCAGTTCGGCAAGTGCAAGGCCGGCGAGCGGCGCGTGTTCCTGCCGACGAAGCACGCCATCCCGGTGATCCCGCCTGCGCCCGCGACGGTCGTGTACAAGCGCGGTGCCGCGGTCGAGACGTGCACCAAGACCACGGACGTGACGCTGACGTACGACTGCAAGACGGTCGTACCGTCCCCGACTCCCACCCCCGCATCCTGAGGGAGAACGCCATGATCAAGGTAGGAAGTGCCGCCAAGGCCATCGTCAGCGCGTTCGCCGCTGGT
Organism: Nonomuraea sp. NPDC052116; assembly: GCF_040680035.1. Classification (NCBI taxonomy): domain Bacteria; kingdom Bacillati; phylum Actinomycetota; class Actinomycetes; order Streptosporangiales; family Streptosporangiaceae; genus Nonomuraea; species Nonomuraea sp. NPDC052116. Next base: position 181,601 of record NZ_JBFAWA010000019.1, read on the forward strand.
ACCGCCTCGCTGGCAGTCGCAATGGGCGACAGCGTGATCGAGACGGGCGAGTGGGTGACCATCGGTCTCGCCGTGCTGGGCGCGCTGGGCATCACGTACGTCGTCCCCAACGCAGCCCAGTCGGAGCAGCGCCAGCGGTAGAGTGCAGTCACCGCCCTGGAGCGTGAAGCCCGCCCCCCTCGGGGGGCGGGCTTCTTTGCGTTGTGCGGGAAGCTCAGGCGCGCTTCCACCTCCACGTGCCCTTGTCGTACTGGGTGCACTTGTACCGCCTGCCCGTCGTCTTGGCGTACCCGTACTTGCCATGGGCGGCGGCCGGGCAGTAGGCCCCCGGGGTGACGCAGTTCCAGTGGTTCCCAGATCGCCCGTAGGTGCACGCGGAGGAGCTGGCGTTCACCTGGACGGCGGCGGACGCGGGCAGTGAGAGGGCTGCCGGGGCGACCAAGGCGGCGCCGACCAGAGCGGTGGAGACGAGGAAGTGCTTGAGCACTGCGAACTCCTGGGGCTAGGGGATGGAACGTGCCATCAGTGTGACGGCGGGGATTGCAGCAGGGTTGACGTCTGCTTGCGTCCGCATCCGGCCAACCCCGCGGGGGCGATTCCCGGGTCGCTCACGTGTTCGGTCTACGATGCCTCCCGAACCACGAACGGGGAGACGACCATGGCCGACGTTGAAATACCTGACGGGCTGCTACAGGCACGCCACGCTTTCCTGGCCGCACAGGAGCGGCTGAGCGCAGTCAGCCGGACCCTGCCAGCGCACGCGACCGTGGCCGCCGGGGAGGCGGAGCCTGCGAGCGAGGAGCAGCAGCAAGAGTGGATGAGGCTGCAAGCGGAGTGCCGGCGTCTGGCGGTGGCGATCCAGGAGCATCCGGATTGGGAGCAGGTGGAAGATCGCAAGGCCGTCCGCAAGGCGCTGGACGCTGTCACGGCCAGTGGCGACGGTCCTCAGGGCGCGGCGTAGGGTGCGGGGAAGTCGATGACCTCGCACAGGTCGGCGAGGTCTACGTGCTCGGCGAGCCGCTCGGTGTTGGCGCAGTAGGCGACGAAGTATTTGGTGTCGTTGACGACCTTGGAGACGCGGTAGAGCGGGGCGGTGTCGAGCACGATGACCTCGACGATGATGCCTTCGGGTCCGCGCCAGCACTGCATGGCCGCAGAATACGCAAAACGGACAAAAAGTCATAGTCTGGACATGTGGGGGTAGTCGGCCACGGGGACGCTGGATGCCGACACCCCACCAAAACGCCCCGACCGCGCTGAAGGCGGCCGGGGCGTCACGTTGTCTCGACGCTGCCGGCGAGGTGCTCGTTTGGGGCCACGCAGGATGAGCGGCCTTGCCTCAGGCTCAGGTGGTGGTGCGCTCGATCAGGATCCGGTGTGACTCCTGGATCCCATCGGGGAGGTTGTGCGGTGAGAACCATTTCGCCTCCAGGATCTCGACTGAGTCGATGGTGAGTGTGCCGCCGGTGAACTGGGCTTCGTAGGCCACCTCCACCCGCAGCTTGTATCCGCTTTTGACGTGAACGAGCTGGTTGACCTTGACGGTTAGGCCGGTCTCTTCGCGTACCTCGCGGACGACGGTGTCCTCGAATGTCTCGGACTTGTTGGCGTAGCCGGTCGGGCATCCCCATTGCCGGTCGGGGGGCCACATGCGGTGCCGCAGGAGGAGCACGCGTCCTTCGCTGTCGCGGACGATCCCGGTGACGCCGACCATGAATTTTGCGTGCCACAGCCACAGGAGCCGCCACTGGAGTGGCCCGCGGATGAGTCGCCACAGGCGAGCGACGAGGTTCTTCATTATGCTCCCTTCGGGCCATCCGCAGCCTGCTTCTTGAAGTAGAGCGCCGCGGAGCTGCCGTGTCGCACACTGCCATGTCGTCGCTGGATGGGAGGGCTGGTGGCCGAATCCCTGTGCGTGTCTCTCAACTCGTGCTTCTGAAGAGGGCTGGCCAGGGAAGCCCCTGGCTGCTGACCGCACAAGAACGCCCCGGCCTCGTGCTGAAGACGAGACCAGGGCGGAAGATCCTCAGATCCTGCTGACACTCGCAGCAAGGCGAGGTGTGGGCAGTTCGGCAGCGGGCCGCCAAGCAAAAGCTGTGACCTCCTCTGGCTGGATGACGATCTCCGTGTCCTTCGCCCAGAAAGCGAACCGGAGGTCCGCATGCGAGTGAGCGCGCTCGCCCTTGGCCGGGTTGGCTGGGATCTCGTGAACGTCGATGTCCACGGGGATAATGTCGTGCGCCGGCGGGGAGACGGCGTGCTGCCAAGGGATGCCGGTCTCCTCTTCCAACTCGCGCAGGGCAGCGCCGTACAGGCTGATGTCGCCGGGCTCGACGTGGCCGCCGGGCAGCAGCCACCGGTCCAGCGCCCGGTGGTGGATCATCAGCACGCGTCCGGTGTCGTCGATGCAGGCGGCGCTGCACGTCACATGCAGCGGGAACGTCTTGCGCGAGGTGAGATCACGCCCCGGCTGCAGGGCGTGCGTCAGCCGGGACACGTCCGGCGCTCGGTCCGGGTGGGTGTCGAGATAGCGAGCCAGGACGCCGCGGATCTCGTCGAGAGTGACAGTCATGACACACCATCGAAGTGGCGTAGCCAGGTCGCCGCAATCGACTGCCGGACTTCGGCGGGAACTTCCCACATGCCCGGCGCGTACTCGTCGGAGGCGAGAAGGGCGAGCGCGGCGAGTATCTCTGCCTGCACGAGCAGGATGAACGGGCCGACGCTGGCACCGTGCAAGAAGTTGACCGCGTTGCCGTCCGCCAGCAGGTAGAAGTAGTGGCCGGTGCGCGAGTAGCGGGTCACGTGCGGCTCGACAAGGCTGCGCGCGTACAAGTGACTGAGCGCAGCCAACTCCAGTTCGTCCTCGGAACTGGTGACAGACGCGATGTAGGCGCCGTTGACGACGTGCGAGAAGTCGTCCTCTTTCAGCGCGAGGTTGCCGGTGGCGCACACGACGATCCCGGCAGAAGAGAGCGCCTCGGACAGGGTCGAAGCGGTGCGGTAGCCCTGGGAGAGGGCCTGGACGCGGCGCACGTGGTCGATGTCGAACACGGTGACGGCCACGTGCTTGGCGTGCAGCATGGCCGCGATGGATTGGCCCAGCTTGCCGTAGCCGATGACGCAGGCAGGGCGGCCGTTCAGGATGTCGTCGCGGGAGCGGACGAGCGCCTCTGTGGAGAAGACAACAGACTGGCCGACCAGGTAGTCCTCCGGTTCCTTCAGCGGGGAGCGGGCGACACTGAAGACCGGGCAGGGCAGCTTGCCCAACTCCAGATAGCGCTGGTGGCCGTTCTCGGTGTCCTCGACGACGCCGACGATCCGGCCGGAGAAGTGCGTGTGCAGATGCTCCAGGGCGGGCGCCCAGTAGCCGCCGACGTCGAGCAGCACCAGGTTCCGGCCGGCGGCACGAGACTCAACGTAGGCCAGAGCCTGCTCAGGGTCAGCGAACCGGGACCTGTTGAGGTCGTCGACCTGCATGCCGGCGCGCACATGCCGCAGCGCCGCTTCGTTGATGCTGCGGGGCTTGGGCAGGACGGCTGCGACGTCGGAGATGCGGGCGACGCCTTCCAAGAAGCGGGGACGTTCGGCCAGCAGATGGGTGATGACCAGGCTGGCTGGTCGGTCGGCGACGGGGATGGCGTCGGCGACCCTGCGGAAGAACGCGGTGACACGGCCGCGCTCGAAGTCCTCTAGCAAGGGACTCTCCTACAGTTGACGGGGGTTGGGGGTTGTGCGCCCCGGCCTCTCCAGAGACCGGGGCGCCGGATGTGAGACCCCGGCCCGCGGGGAAGCGGGACCGGGGCTCTCGCTTTTGGGCTAGTCCCACATCAGGTCATGGACCTTGGCCGGGTTCTTCTGTGCCAGGAGGGCTAGCTCCAGGTGGGTCATCCCGGCCTTCTGAGCGCCCTCCCATACGAGTTTGGGAGACGCGGCTCCCACCATGAGTTGGAGGATGTCGGCGCAGTACAGCGCCATCGAGCCTGCGTCGTCGGCGTTTGCGTTGCCGACCTTCCGGGCCGCCGCGAGGGCTTTCTCGTATGTGAGGCCGGTGCTCACTTCTCTCCCCCTTCGCTGAACTTGCCGTCCACCCACTCCGCCACGCGGGTGGCCGTCTTGGAGCCGGTCGTCTCGGCCGCGATGTGCGCGGCCACGCCGGCGAGCGCGAGGGCGGCGCCTCTCAGGCTGTTTGTGTCCACGTCACGCTCCCGTCCTGCGCAGCGCGTCCAAGACCTGGGCGCGCGGGTCGACCGGATCCACCCTGCGGAGATCCTCGTCGAGAGGCCCGTCGTAGCCCTCCTCCTCGCGGATCCGCCGCAGCTCCCGGTACTTCGGGTCGTCGTCGAACATCGCTCCCCTACCTGTCGCCTTCGGCGTTGGTCTTTCGGCATTGAGTGGCATGCAGCTGCGCCTGGTATGGCTTTGCGGTGCCGCGCGTTCCGCAGCCGCCGCATGCCCACGTGCCGATGGTGTCCAGTGACACGCGGTTGGTCTGCGACGTGCCCGAGTCGTACGTCCAGGTGACGATCTGGTGTGCCTCGGTGCGGTATGTACTGGTGTGTGTGCTCATGTGCTCTTCCCTTCGGGTCGGAAGCGGGAGCCCCAGCCGCGCCCGCGGCCGGGGACGGCGGCTCTATTCGTCGTCTTCCGTTGCTTCGCGGACGCTGATCCGCACGCCCGCCTCCGCGGCGGCCTGCGTCAGCCGCTTGAGATCGGCGTCGCTGTACACGGCGTGCGGGGTGCCCGCGAACGGGCTGTCGTCGTAGATGTGGACGAAGTACTTGACCTGAGGCATCGATCTCCTTTCTTCACCACTTCGGGACTGTCGGGTCGGCGTACGAGCTGCCCACCGGCTTCATGGCGGGTAGCCGTGCCGTTCAAGAGCGGCCTCCACGTAGTCGATCTCCGCTTGAGTGCTCTTCGCCAGCGCCTGGTAATACCGGTCCCGGTTCGCCTCGAAATCGTCGCCGTCAGGGTCGCCCCCGTACCACTCCATGCCGAGCTTGAGCGCTTCGCGCACCAGGTCCCGCCGAATCGGCGGCGGGCCGGGGCTGCTCGTCTTCTTGCTGCTGAACCAGCCCATAACGGGCTCCTTTCTCAGGCAGGGCACCCGCCCAGCGGGGAAGCGCCGCGCGGGTGTCCGCAACGTCAGTGACTGGCATCAGCAACGACGATCCAGCCGTCTCCTCGGCACCCGCCGCCGCATGTCTGCTCGACCAGCTCGGAGGGGCTGTGATCCGAGTGCACCCACTTCTCCTCCTTTCCGCTGCCGTCGCAGGTAGGGCACCGCTTGACTGCCATGTCGATCTCCTCTCGGATGGTGAAGCTGACTGCTCCGGACGCCCGCCCAGCGGGGAAGTGGCTGGGCGGGCAAAGGTCAACGCGCCCGACAGATGGTCGCGTGACGGTTGGCGTCTTCTCGACTGCCGACGCCGTCGTCGCCGCAGCCGTCGCAGGACCATTCCTGGTCGTCGTAGACGCCCCGGGCAAAGGGTGTGCGGGTCCAGGTCGCGGTCTTGCCGCCGATGGTGGTGTATTCGACGGTCTGCACCGGCACGATCGTTCTCCTCTCGTCATGGGAGCTGGCTGCTCCGGGCACCCGCCACGCCCCCTAGTCGTGGCGAGCACCCCCAACAGCCGCTCCGCATCAACGGAGGCAGTCCGGGTAGCGGGCATCCAGCGGGCACTTCTCGCGCTGCACTGCTGTGGCCTTGACCGGGGCCACGGGGGCGTCGCTGAAAGGCGCGATCAGCAGGCCGGTGTCGGTGTGGCCGGACACCACCCCGACCAGGCGGGGCTTCTTCGTCTTCTTGGGCTGGTCCTTGGTCTCGGTGACCTTGAAGAGCGTCCTGGAGTCGGAGGTTGCCGACTTGCCGTCCATGCCTCCGCTCGCGGCGAGCCCGATCCCGGCGACGACCGCCACGGTCGCGTAGCCGATCGTCGCCAGCAGGTTCTTGCCTTGACCTTTCACGATTGCTTCTCCTCTCGGGTTATGCGTCGGGGCAGTCCTGGCCGCCTGGGCAGCCGTGCAGGCCGCAGGTGGGGCACAGGTTGGTTCTCTCGGCGTGGGCGGCCATGCCTTCGTCGCTGGCGTACTGCGCGTACCTCTCGGCGGTCCGCTTGGTGAAGGTGCTCTTGGCGCTGTGGCCGTTCACGATCGTCCGCCAGCGGTCTGTCCACTTGCCGGTCATGACGCGGCACCTCTGCCGGCGAGGACCGGTTGCCCTGTGCGCTTGTCGATGACGTGGCCGCTCTGGGCCTGCTCGTCCTCGACGTACAGAAGATGCTTCAGCCGGATGCCCGAGGTTTCCGAAGCCCGCTTGAGCGCGAACTTCTTACGCTCCTGGGCCAGCGCCGTCCACGGGTCCCGCCGGCGGTCGAGGGCGACGACGACGATGCCGCCGACCATCCACACCGCCAGCGCGACCAGCACCACCCAGGCCAGGGCGGGGCGGCCGGCGAGCGCCAGCCATGGCACCGCCAATATCCCTGCGGCGCAGAGTTCGGCCCAGACGATGACGGCGCACACCCGTATCACGTGACTCATCACGATCTCCTCTCGGGGTTAGCGGCGCTTGAGGGTGCCTCTGCCGCTGCAGGACGGGCAGTCGCGGGCCTTGAGCACCTTGCCCTTGGTCATCGCGAAGTCGGTCACGACGACCTGGCCGTCGACGCACTTGGGGCAGCCCACCTTCGGGCGTTTGGTGAAGGGGAGTCTCATGTCTGTTTCTCCGATCGGAAGTAACGGGATCTTGGTTGAGCGGGGTGCCGCGGACACACTCCCGGCCGGGGAAGAGGACCGGGAGAGTCTCCGCAACCACCGCTCTGCGAGGGCCTGAGGGGTGCTAGAACTCCGCTAGATCTAGCGCTATTGCCGCTAGGCCTAGCGGCAACGCAATGGCTTCTGACCTGCCACCTAGCCCACTAGCGGACCCAGCAGCGAGGCGTCACCGGCCCCCCTTTCCGGTACGTCCGCCCTGGGCCGCGAGGACCCACTCGTACTTGAGGCCCTTGCGTGTGGGGGAGCCTCCGTCTTCCGGATCCTTGATCCACACGTCGGCGGTCTTCAGCCCGTACGGCTTGAGCATCTTGGCCAGCGTGGTGGCGTCCCACCCGGAGTAGGCGTCTGGGTTCACCTCTGCGAGTCGTTCGCAGATCTCTTCCGACCACAGCCGGTCCTCGCCGCGGGCGAACACGCCGGCCACGTCGTTTAGGACGCTGATGGTGACCCGCTCCTCGATCTGCTCGCCAGCTGCGTGCCCGGCCAGCGTCCCGGCGGCGATGCGCAGGTCACGGCCCCGCTCGCAGATGGTCGAGACCGTGCGCAAGTCGGCCAGATGGGTGCGTACCGTCTGCCCGCCAGCGTCGGCGAGTTCACCGTCGTCGGCGCCGAGCAGGATCCCGACGCCCTTGTGGGAGCGCTGGAACTTGCTCGCGTCCAGGCCGGCGTCTCTCGTCCCGGCTCCGAGGATCACCTCGGACGACTGGAAGGTCATCACCTTGAGCGCGAAGCGGGTGCCGATGTTGTCTCGGATCTTCGTCGGGATGGTCTTGCCGTCCGGTTTCTGTGTCGCGACATCGAACATGATGCCGACCGCGGGACCGGTCTTGACGATGTCGTCGATGACTTCCTTGATGGCCTCGCCGAACGTGCCGTTCTCCAGGTAGCGCTGGAACTCGTCGATGCACACCAGGATCGGCTGCATGTTCATCGTCGGGTTCCGCGACAACGCCGGGGTGATCTTCCCTTCGGGGCAGATGTCGTCCGGCAGGTCCTGCAGCACCTCGTAGCGGCGGTCCATCTCCGCCTTCAGTTCGCGCAATGTCTCCAGCAGTAGCTCAACGATGACCGTGCGGACGCCAGACCCGTACCGGTAGGCGACCTGCTCGAATGCCTTCCAGTCCTTGCCGCCCTTGCCGTCGAACACGATGAGCGTGACGAACGGGTCCAGCGCTGCGGCGAGCGCGGGCAGGCGGGCGGCGAACGTCTTGCCCATCCGCGGGATGGCACCCACGAGCAGCGACGACCAGATCAGCGACAGGTAGATGACCTGGCCGCGGGCGTCCACCCCGAACGGGAAGCCCTTCCAGAAGTCGAGTCTTTCCATCGCGAGGAGCGGCGTCACTGGCGGCATGCTCGCGTACGGGTCCACGTCGGCGACCCAGACGCGCAGGTGGCGGGGGCTCATGCCGGGCAGTCGGTCCATGAACACCTGGACCTCGTGCACGCCGAGGCCGCCGGCGATGTCGAGCTTCTTCTTCACCGCTGCTTCGGCGTTCTTCCCGTACGGCAGCTCGACGAAGGCGAGCCAGCCGGCGCCGTCCCGCTGGATCGGCTGCAGCAGCCCGATCGGGTCCTCCTGCGTGCACAGGCCAGCGGCGATGAACGCCCTGGTGAGCACGTCCTCAGTGAGACGCCGAGCCTTCGGGTTGGCGATGCGGGCGTGCTCGACGATGGGCTTGTCCTTGCGTCGGCCGACCCGCCCGAACGTGGCGATAGCGCCGGCAGCCAGCCACGGCATCAGCCACGGCCACACGATGGCGACGATGAGCAGCAGAATCCCGGACAAGCCGAGCGATCCTACGGTGACGATGCTGCGGGTCCGGACGCGGGCGTTGCGCTGGGCGACGAGTTCGGAGTAGCGGCCGGTGTCGCCATCGACGATGCTGGCGCGGCGCATCGGCCGGCCTTCCGAATCCGACACCCACCGGCCCCACGCGGCCACGCTGCGGCCCACGCCGCGGGGCGTGTACATGCACAGGCGCAGCCCGTAAAGGGGGAGCCGGACGGCATGGAATGCCGCCTCGTGAATGACCAGGTCGCGAGCCCACTTGATCGCTGCGCGCCGCTGTTCCCGTTGCACCAACCACGCTGGGAAGATTGCCCTGCCTTGGAAGGCGTACGACCAGGGCGTGTTGACCTCAACGCCGTTGACGGCTCGTGCAGGCTCGCGCCGTTCGAGCACGGCAGGGAGCCGCTGCTCGACCTCGACGAGCTCGCCCTGTGCGACCTGGTCGGCCTCGGAGTCCAGCATCACATCGTCTTCCGGCTCTTCGAGCGGGTTGGGGACAGCACGCAGTGGGCGGGTCATCTCGTCTCCGACCTCGGCAAAGCAAGGGGCGCAGGCGCCAGCAGGTCACTCAGGTGAGCGGCGATGGCCGCGGACACGATCCACAGCCCGTGTCCAGCGTGTGCGACAACGGCGAACGCCAGGGTGATCAGGCATCCGGCGATCAGCAGGAGCAATTTTCCGACTCCGCCGATGGCCAGCAGGGTCCCTCGCTTCCAACCGTTCGCTCTGGCAGGCGCCCACAGTTCGCTCCAGGTGCGGGCGTTGTCGGCTGTCTCACGGGTGCTGCACAGGATCACGGCCAGAACAGCAAGACAGGCAACCAGTACGCCGTTCATGACTGGCCACCTCCGCACGGCGTCTTGCCGGCCACGGCCTGGCAGCCCTCGCATCCGCGGCTGTGGTTGACGCCGTGGCGGGGGCACTTCGGCAGGTCCTCCAGGAGGTGGATGTGGCCACAGATCGGGTCCTGGTAGCGGGTCATGACAGGTTCTCCAAATCACGGGTGTGAGGGGTTGGGGCGGGAACCGTTTGAGGAACCGACCAAGGTCCCGCCAGGTTCGACCGGGTTGCCCTTGGGATCGAAGGTCCAGCCGAGGTCTTCGAGTTCTCGCTTGGCCTCTACGACGCGGTCATAGCCCCAGCTCTCGGAGAACCCGAACTTGGAGGCGACGGCGCCTTTGGTGGGAACGGTCTTGCTGCGCTTAACCGCGTTGATCACGTACCGCTTGGCCCGCTGATTGTCCTGATCAGTGGGCATCTTCCGTTCCTCGGTCGGTTCCTCAACGGGTTCCGGCTCGTCGGCCGAGTCGGCGTCAGGTTCCGAGAGATCGACAGCCGGGATGAACGGCCGGAAGCGGGCCAGGAAGACGGCGATGTTCTGGCGGGCTTCGGTTCCTCTCGGGTCCTCGCCGTCGAGGTCGTGGGCGAGCGCCGCCAACTGGACGAGAGCCAGCCGAAGAGCGTCGGACTGTGCGCGGACGAGTTCCTCCCGGGCGGCATAGAGCGTGTCCCGGGCGGTTCTCGTGACGATTCTCGAACGGACCTCACCGATGGCCACCTCGGGCGACTGGATGCCCTCAGCAACGGCAAGTTTGAACGCCTGCCACGTCTCACCGCGCAGGGACGGGATGATCCAGCGGAGCTTGGCGAACTTCGGCGCCCGCGCCTCCAACATGCCCTGCAGCCGGAGTTCCTCCCAGTGCCGCCACTGCGAGTAGATCTGCCACAGCACCGGACTGAGGAGCGAGCACGCACCGAAGACCAGCGCGTACTCCTTCGTGAGCGGAACGTTGGCGTTCTCGGTGTAGTTGAACCAGCCAACGGCGACGCCGATCGCGTAGGAGAGAGTGCGGAGCCAGCCGGCGCTGTAGCCGTTGATGAGCTTGTCGTGGCTGATGTAGCCGACGTTGACGGCGATCGATTCGGCCACGAGCGCTACAGGGACTGCAACCCACCAGGGCCAGCCCATGCCGAGCGTGAGCCCGAGGACCTGGCCGAGCACTGCTACGGCGTTCACGCCGCCGTTCGCGGAGGCGAGGACGACGGCGCGGCTGATCCGCTGCCGGAAAGAGCGGCGCTCCGCGGCGGCCTGGTTCTGCTGCAGCTTGGCCTGGGTGGCGAGTTCGCGACGAAGACGCGCCTTCTCGCGCTCGGCTTCGAGAGCCTCGAACTCGCGCTGATCGCGGGCACGCTGGACCTCAATCATGGCCTGCTCGCGCTCGGCGAGGGCCGCGGCTTTGTCGCGAGCGCGCTCCTGCGCGGACCGGAACACGGCGAACGGGCGCCGGCGTTCGGCTGTCTCGTCTGTAGCGGGGGTGGTCCGCTCGGTGTCGGCGTTCACTTCGTACTCCTGGTTCTGGTCCGGCACCACTCCGCGCCTCGCCCGTCCTCGGTCGGCCGGAGGGTGACGTGTCCGGAGACGCGCAGCAGCTGGAGATACCGCATCGCGTCGCGGGCGGTCAGGCCGAGCTCTTCGGCGGCGTCTACGGTGGTGACGCCGTCGCTGGCGAGGCTCAGCAGCGACTTGCGGACCTCAGGTGGGACGGTCGGGCTGGGGACCGCCTCCTCCGGGGAGACGGTGACAGGCGGTTTCATGTCGGGGTCCGTTCAACAGGGGGTTGTAGGGCTGGTGTGTCGTGCCCGCTCAGGGCCTGCTCCCTGAGATGCCGGCGTGGGTGCCGGACGGGCTTGGTCGGCTACTTGGTGCAGTTGGAGGCGTGGGTGGTCGCAGCCGACCATCTGGCGTTCTGGGCGCTGTGGTGGCAGCCGAAGCAGTAGAGGTTGCCGACCGGGACAGAGCCGGGCAGGACGAGGTTTGGTTCCTCGCCGGTCTGCTCCCACGCCACAGAAGAGCCGTTTGCGGTGGAGGTGCTTCTGGTGGTCACGTTGGCCTTCCTCAGGGGGTGTCGTTGTGAGCCCCGTCCGCGCGACGCCGCGGACGGGGAGTCTTGGGGTGCCCGGCTGCCGCAGCGGCGGGTTCTCTCCGGCAGCCGGGCGGGTCATCGGGTGCTGCCTTCCGCGTCTTCTGCGGGGGCGCCGAGTCCGAGTAGCGTCCTCAGCAGCCGCACCGTGAAGGCGTCTTCCCCTTCGGCCTCCGCCTTGTCGAGGTAGGCCCGCCAGAGCCCGAGCGCCAGGTCGCCCTGGAACTCGGTGCGTGCGACTGGGTCCTCGACCTTCGCCCGGACCTGGCCGACCCACTTGCCGATGCCGTCGGCTACGGCGTGGTACTGGGCCTCCCAGTCGCGCGCCTGCTGCCTGACGTCCTCGTGAACGGCTTGGCAACGCTCTATGTCCTCGAGGGCGATCCCGAGTTCCTGTTTGTAGGCGGCCACCATGCGCTTGGTGGCGGTGAGGTCTTCGCGGAGCTGCGCGCTCTCCCCGGCGGCCTGCTGCAGGGCGGTCAGGGTGCTCGCCTTGACGATGCGGATCATCGCGCACCTGCCGGGATGGCGAGAGAACAGACGAGTACGGCCAGGCCGGGGCTGTCGTCGCGCCACACCCGGCCGTAGCAGGCGTCCTGGATGGGCGCGGCGTGCTGCTCGGCCAGGTCGCCGAGCCATGCGGTGCAGGAGCCCAGCAGGTCGTCGTTCAGGCTGCGGGCTTGGAAGCGTTTCACGCCCAGGGGGAGTGTCGGGCGGGACTTGTGCATGAGTTCGAGCCGGTAGGCGTTCATCGCGCGCCTGCCTTCCGGGCGCCGGCCAGCTCGTCCACCCAGTCGCAGAAGCGGTTCCACGTCGCCAGGTGCTCGGTCAATTCGGCGTTCATGACGGCGAGCACGTCCTCCGCCGCTGCGAGCGTGGCTCTTGCCGTGGCGAGGGTGTCCCGCTCGATGTTGAGGAGTTCCGTCTCGACGTCGGTCATCGCTGGCTCCCCCGAGAGCAGGAGCAGCGGCGGTTCGAGCAGGACGGGCTGGTGCAGGCGAGTATGTCGATGGAAAATTTCGGCGGGGCGGGTATCCAGCCGCGCCGCTTGGGCTGGCGGCTCATGAGGTTGTAGACCTCGTCGGTCGCGGCCTTGATCTCGTCAGAGGTGCGGGTCGTCATCGCTCGCCGCCTTCCGGCCGAGGCATGGCCCGGCACTTCTCGGCGTGCGCCTGAGCCCACTTGCGGACCTTCGGCGTGGAGTACTGGCCGCCCTCGTCGGTCTCCTCGACGTACTGGTTCGAGGAGTAGCTCCAGGCCTGCTGGGTCCACTCGACCACTTCCTTGCCGCCGCAGCCGGTGCAGGTGGCGATACTGGCGTTCGGATCGGTCTGGTTGTAGTAGAGGGACTCTTCGGTGACGTCGACAGTCGCGCCGCCCACTGTGAGGTAGCGGGCGATGACGCCCTCAGGCCACTCGGCGTTGGTCTCCGTGCGGGTCTTCACCGGGTCACCGCCTGACGGCGAGAGCGAGGCCGGTAGTCAGAGAGTCGGGCGACGTTGGACGGCAGCACCGTGGGCGGGGCGATGTCCACGCCGGCGGCGTCCAGGAGCATGCAGACGCGGGCGGACAGTAGGGCCACCTCGTCAGCGAGGCCGCGCAGTTGTTCCGAGGACACGACGATGTGCCCCGGGGCGGCATGTGTCATCATGAGGTCGTTCCTTCCGAACTTTGACTGGTCAGGGAGGACACGCGAGCGGCGGCCCGGATCTTGTCGGTGAGGGGCCGCTTCTCGCATGTCTGGGGAGTTCTGGACCATCAGACCGTCACCTCGACATCGGGAGCGGTGTCGTCCTTCAGCAGTGCGTCTACTTCGGCAGGGTCGAAGCGGTAGTGGCCACCAGGGGTCCTCTTGGCGCGGAGCTTGCCCGACTTCCTCCAGTCGCGGACTGTTTCGTCGGTGACGCCACAGCGGCGCGCGACGGCACGAGTTGGCATCCAGGGCTCACCAGGCGTCCCGTCGGTGTGACTGGCCGTCAAAGCAAACCTCCCCAAAGCGGACATACGTGAGTCGATGCGGGATCCTCGGGAATCCCAGGGAAAGCATCCTATGATGAAGCATCATATGATGCTTGTGGGCTGTCAAGGAGATCGGCCTAGGATGCTTGAAAAATCTTGAAATTGGCCTACGACAATTTGTTAACGTAGGGTCATGAGTCCCGAGCCGCAGACTGGGTCTGCCAGTCGTATCGCCGCAGACCTCCGCGCAGCCATCGCCGACGGGCGGTTCGGCCCTGGCGCGAAATTGCCCACTGTGCGAGATCTCATGGAGCAGTACGGCGTGAGCCGCAACACCGCATCGAAGGCTGTCGCTCAGCTCAGCACCGAGGGGCTTATAAGAACCCGTTACGGTTCTGGTGCGTACGTCCGAGAAGCGCACCAAGTGCGGCGCGTTGGGCCACACCGCTACGCGCGGTCCCGCTGGGCCGTTACGACGACCGAGGCCCATCAGGATGAGAACGACGGCGGCGATACGATCACTCGCCAGGGCGGCCAGACGCAGACAGTCGAGCGCGTGCCTGCCGATGAACGGGTTGCGGCAGGGCTTGGCGTCGAACTGGGTTCCGAGGTGGTTAAGCGTGACCGCCTGATGACCAGCGATGGCCAGCCCACGCACACCATGACCAGCTACTACCGGCCCGAGGATGTCGAGGGCACGCCTATTGCCGACCCGCGTCCTGGGATTGCCGGCAGAGGGGGCGGATACACGATTCTCACGGAGAGGGGCCTCGAACCTCGCCGGATGGTAGAGGACCTATTCGCGCGCATGCCGACCGTTGAGGAAGCCGCGCGCTTGAAGCTTCCGCCCGGTGAGCCAGTCGTAGAGGTGCATCGCGTTGCGCTTACGGCCGGTGGCAGGGTGGTCGAGTACGCAGAGGGCGTTCACGCGGCGTCGCGGTTCGTTTGGTCCTTCCCGTACAACATCCCAGACTGACAACAGGCGTCAGAGCTTCCGGCCGAGGATCCTGGCGCCGACCCGCAGGTGGTAGCCGACGCCCTTGCACGCCCTGCACGCTCCGAACGCGCCCGGGAAGAGCTTGGAGTGCGTCTCCTTAGATCGGTTACACGCCTTGCATATGCGGTACGGCTTGACGATGCACGTCGCCATGTAGACAACGATGTAGCCGACGATGAGCGCCAAAACCGCTGGGTTGCCAAGAATGCTGCCGATGAGGGAGATGAGGGCGTCGGCCATTGGTTCTCCTGGGGGGATGGACGGTCGCAACGCTTCGGAGGGGATTGAAGCACCCCCGCCCGGGTCCCCCTCCAGTCCCCGGACGAGGGCGGCTTGTATGCCCGGCTCCCGCTCGTTCTGAAGGCCACGGGAGCCGGACGTTCATGGGTTCACGTCACCCGGCGTTGCCACTGGGCGGGGCGGTTGAGCTGCTCACGGTATGCGGCCCATCTGGCTTTGCGCTGGTTGTGCAGCGTCCAGACGCGCGCCAGGTCATCGATGGTGCCGCCCGCGTCCTCGATCGCCGCCTTCAGCTTGCTTTCGAGCGTGATGCGGTCCCCTCCGGCGTCGATTGCTTCCTGATGGGCACGCATGATGTCGTCCGGGGTGACCGTGTCCTGGTCGAGCGACTCCGCGGCGGTGTGATCGTCGCTCACGACAGGTCTCCCGTCCGGAACGGCAGCTCGCCGAGGCCGGATGACTCCCACGTCCACACCTTGACCCTGTTGCGGGCGGCCTCCTGGATCAACTCGGTCTCCGTAGTTGCCCAGATCTCTTGCACGCACCCGTAGTCGAGCGCATCCCGAGGTAGCTCCTGGAAGAGGCGGGCGTGGTAGCCCTCCTCGTCCGCCCAGGTGTCGTAGTGCAGCAGTTCGCGGGGTTGGGCAGGCTGGTCGCCATCCGTAGGCTGTTCCAAGGGTCGCACCTCCGACGTGCGATCAATGGGCCCGTCAGCGTTCCCGCGCTGGTGGGCCCGTTCAATTTCTGGCCACAGTCTGCCACGTCAAGGTGTCTTAAACCATCCCCACGTGTAGTACAGGGCGTCTAGGTGTACCTATGTTTGCCCAGGTACATCCCGCCATGGTGATCGTGTGCATCCGAGTCGATCAAAGTGGCGGCACGCCTTTAGCGTCATCTGCGAACGGATTCGCACGGGCGAACTGCAGCCTGGCGACCGGGTGCCGACAGTGCATGAACTGATGCAGGAATTCAGCATGTCCAACACCGTCGCGCAGAAGGTGCACAGAGCACTACGCGAAGCGGGCCTGGTTGAGACAGAGTCCGGAACCGGCAGTTACGTGCTTGAGGGCGCCGCCGAGAAGCTCCAAGCGTCCAGCGAGGGCGCCGGCTGAGTTGCCGATCTTGTTAGACCTGTTCCGCATTCCAACCAGGGCACGCTAGGTCATGCCCTGCCATGCCCTGTCTCGGCGGACCAGGTACTGTCCTGCCCTTCTACGGTCTGCCTCATGATCGAGTGGGCGCCAGATGAGACCGTGTGGCAGCAGATGTACGACATTCTGCGCGAACGCATCGAAAACGGCGCTTACAAGCCTCGAATGCCTCTTCCGAGCATCACTCACCTAGAACAGGAGTTTGGTGTTGCAAGAGGGACGGTCCGTAAGGTTCTTGGAAAATTGAAGGATGACGGCTATCTGCGGGCGATTCCCGGCAAAGGGACGTTCGTGGTGCCGCGCCAGGAGCGCGGGAGAGGACTGGGAGACGATCTCCCCCACTGAGCACCCGCGAACGCTCCCGAATGCACACCGATCCCGCGATTGACCTGCGGCGATACGAGATAACCCTGGTGGTCAAAACATCCGGGCGGTCCTTACAAGCGAGGGGTCACTGGTTCGAACCCAGTACCGCCCACCTGCATAAACATTTGATCTCTGATGATCGCGGCCACGACGCCAAGAACGAGGAGCGGGGCCGCCGCTGTGACCGCGGTGACCTGCATCTCGGCGCGTGCCTTGCCCCATTGCCATGAATGACTCCGTGGCGTGAGCCCCATGTACGCCCCCTTGGCCGCAGTCACCGATCTCAAGGAGAAACGATCTAGACGAGGCCGGCGTTCCCGCGTAGCCGGCGGCCTCAGCGAAGCGGTCAGCCGCCCGCATCCGCGCCTGCTCGCTTCGTCATCGCTGCTCGGCGGGCGTGTACCCGCCCTTTGCTCCTACCGCATACCTTGGCGAAGGACACCTTGGCGTGCTGGGCGAAGGCACGGCGGGTCCTCCCGGTCTGGTTGGCCAACTCCTGGCGGATTGCCAGGGTGAAGCGATGCCACAGCGCGCCCGCGTGTGCCTGCCACAGCACCGCGCCCGTGTAGTCGTAGCAGTCGGAGCAGATCGGCTGGCCGAGCCGTTCGTCCTGTGATTCGTGCCGAAGGTGGCACCCGACTGGCCGCCCGTGCTTGCACAGCCTGTCGCGGTTGCGGGGACGGCAGGGACGGCCGTCGCGGTGCGAGTGGACGGGGCCGAAGGAGGGCGGGGTCAGGGTGACGAACGCCCGGGGGTGCGCGCTGACTGTCTCGGGTACGCCCTTGCCGCCGGACAGGCCCGCCCGGATGAGGTGGAAGGTGTCGGCCTGGTAGGTCTGCGAACAGGCCAGGCACACCGAGGCCCGCCGGTTGCCGCAGGCCACCCGGAGACGTCCCGAGGGCTCACCATCAGTCGTGTACGCGGGCAGGATCTCGCCCGTGCCCGCATCCACGATCATCGACTGTCCGGCCAGGTGCACCGGATGGGCGCACCCGCCGATCGCCGCGACCATGGAGCGCCACCGCCCATAGCCCAGCCCATTGACCAGGCCGGCCCGAACTCCGCACCATCCTCATCACCGACCGCGACCGACCCGACCTCGCCGCCCCCGGCAACCACCCCGACGTCCAAGCATTCGGCTGGGACCTCGCCCAACGCGACCACGAGGCCCCGCTCTTCACCGGCGAGAAGACCACCGCCAACCGCGACATCGCGATCATGCTCAGCGTCCGCCCCGGCCACTCGGTCATCCACCGCCGCAGCATGTGGCACCGACCGAGGCCACACCGCCGCCATCCACGGCGCATCGGCCCGCCTGGAGATCAACTCCTACACCAACGCCGACCTGCTCCCCGACTGGGACGACCCCAAGCGCCACACCCAGTACCGCAAGCGCCCCGGCCTCTTCTACCAGTCGCTCATCCGCGAACACGGCCCCGTCCGCTGGATGACCCTCACCACCGCCCGCATCGCCTACGAAGACGAACGCACCGCACTCGGCATGGACTACGCCGAAGCCGTCCTCATCATCCGCCGCACCATGGCCCACCCCAACGGCCACCCCATCGAAGTCACCGAAGTAAAAGCCCCCGCCAACCGCTACGAGATCGGCCACCACCGCGAACTCGCCGACGACCCCGAAGCCGACCTCACACCGCAAGAACTCACCGACAACGGTATAGACCTCGTGATCTAGTGCTCCTGACTAGAGACCCTTGCCAGGAACCGTCAGTTCGCTGGGATCGCGGGTTGAGGGGAGTCGCGGATGGCATGCTACAAAGACGTCGATCATGAGGAGATCAGCTGTGACTCATACTCCTGGAACGCAACCTGCGCACCGCCGCGCCCCTCTCACTGCGGAGGAACAGGTACGCGGCCAAGCGAACATGGCCCCCTACGTCGCCCAGGAACTCCTCGCCAACGGACGGTTCAGGGTGACCGCCGACACCCCAGATAAGGTGGAGCTCTTCCAGGGGGCGGCCCGCAAGGCGGGTGACATGCTCCAGCGGCCTGTGGTCAGCTATGCCAACGGCAGGGACATCGTGATCGCCTTCGGCGAGGAGGAGCCTTCCAGCCTCACCGACCGAGGCGCCGCCTCCCCGCACGAGTGACTGCCCGGCGTCGTCCATAAGCCGGTGGCTCAGAGTTTCTTTACTGGTTCAAGGCGACGGCGCTCCGCGCCGTGCGCACGGCCCCGCGCCCGCCTGCCGTCCCGGGCGTGCGGCCTGGAGGCCGGTCCCGGGCGGCAGCGGCTCGAGCCGTACCACCGCACGGCCGCCGCACCGCCGTACACCCTCCGTGGCCGACCTCCGCACCGTCTCCGCCGCCGGCCCCCACCGCTTCGCGGCCCTTCGGGTGCTTCGCATGGGCACCGGCCGCTCCGCTCACCTAAGACAGGACGACTCTTCAAGCCTTATGCCTCCGGCGGGAGCGCTCCGGCACCGAGGTGATCACCTCGTACACCATCGACTCAGGCAAGCCCAGCAGCCCGACTCCTCCGCATCAAGCCCGGCCCTGATCGCAGGACAACGCATGATCGAGGAACGGCGACCGGCGAACGTACACGCGAAGCTGGGCTTGACACTCCGTCCCCGGCCCGCTGCCGCTACGCGATGAGTCGACGGCGTACGAGGTGAGTACGAAGCTGCCCCCGACCGGAACACGGTTGAACGGCTATCGCGACGAGGGAAGGGGGGACGCGGGACGCACCGCCCCCTCTTCCGCGCGGGCGGTTCGATCAGATGGACGCAGGCCGGGCAGGCACGCGTAGCTGTGGGCAGGAAAGGCAAGCACCAACCGAGGGTCGGCAGCGGGCGCACTGCCTCGCCGCACAAGCTGACCTTCTGCTTGGCCCGTACGGCATGCTGTACGGCGTTCCTCTCGTGGTTGGACAGGCCGAGCCGGTAGTCGCATGCTGGCTTCTCCGGTCCTGCCGAATCATCGTGTACGAGCAGGTCATCCCAGTGGAATGGCCAGCGCTGCACCCCTCCGGGCAGTTCGTACGGCTGTCCGTCGAGTTTGAGCAAGCCCAGGGTGCCGTTACGCAGCACGGCTACCACGGTCCCGCGACGACCGAGCAGCACTGAGGCCCACGCTCGTGTCTGCGCTGGGCTGTGGAGCAGGTCCACGATCTCGGCATGACAGCCGATTCGCGACGAAGGGCTGCTCACAGCGCCTGCTCCGCTGCTTCCTGCTCCTTCAACCGCTCGGCCAGTTGAGCGACGTCATCCGCGTCGATCGTCTGGCAGAGACCGTGGTCTACCTCGTACTGGCATAGACGTCGGCCGTTTCGAGTTGCCCAGAGACGCCCCACAGAACTACGCCAAATACACCAACCAGGAAAAGCCGCTTGGAGATCTCCGAGAATTACCGGGGTTGACATGGGATCAGCGTGCTTACCTTTGCGTGACGAACCCACCGCGTTATAGAGACGTCCAGGACGTTATGGCGTTACGCTCAAAAACGTCCCCGACGTCCTCTGTCCCGAGGTGTACCGTGGCCAACGTCGCCCTGCGCAGCGCCATGCTGAACGCCAAGGTCACGAGCCAGAACCTGGCCGACCGGTGCGGCGTGGACGTCAAGACGGTGGAACGCTGGCTGCAGGACGAGGCTCGTGTCCCGCACCTGCGGCACCAGTGGGCCGCCGCAGAGGCACTAGGAGTTGAGACAGCCGTGCTATGGCCAGACGCAATTCGCAATACGGTGAAAACGGGGCCGGACAAGGAAGTCTTGACCGTTTATCCATATCGCTCTGCGTGCCCGAAATCAATTTGGCGCAACCTCATCAACGCGGCGCGCAACGAGATCGTGTTCGCCGGTTACACGAACTACTTCCTGTGGCTGGAACACCCGAACTTGGCGAAGGCCCTCAAGCGGAAAGCACAGCAGGGCTGCAAGATCCGGTTTCTCGTCGGCGACCCGGACAGCGAGGTCACCCAACGCCGCGAGGAGGTGGAGAACGTCCCGCTGACCGTGTCCACGCGCATCCGGATCACGCTGTCGGAGATCGAGCAACTACGTGACGCCCCCGGCATCGAAGCCCGGTACGGTGACGAGCACATCGCCATGAGCGTGTTCCGGTTCGACTCGGAGATGCTCGTCACCCCTCACCTGGCCAAGCTGGTGGGACACGATTCGCCGATGCTGCACCTGCGGCGGTACCAGGACGACGGCCTGTTCGACCGATTCGCCTACCACGCCTCCGAGCTGTGGAGCAACGGCCGTGACGTATGGCAGCAGCCGCAGCCCACGGGCCAGATGCTGGGTGACTAACTGAGTGACAATCGCCCCGGACGACCCTGGACTCCAGAGGATCGCACGGGACCATAACCCCAGGTGGAGGCGGATATCGGCCAAGATCCCGCCCCCACCTGATGTGCCTTACAAGCGAGGGGTCACTGGTTCGAACCCAGTACCGCCCACCTGCATCAGAAACCCCGTGGCGATCACCCTTTGGGGCTGTCGGGTCATTGGCTTGCGCAAGCGGGTTTCGGCGAGATTGGCCTGATCAGTCGTCGCCCAACTGGGCAACTCTTGGGCATCAGGGCCTGTCTTGTCCGGCTGGGCGAACCGGGGTGCAAGAACATCAGCACCCCTATTCCGAGAGTCTCCGGTAGGTTGTTGACCGCCCTTGGCCCCCCAACTGCTCAACGAGTCCTCTCGATCTCAGTTCGCGGAGTGCCTTGCGGATGTTGGGTGCGGACAGGTTCAGTTCCTGCTTGAGGTCAGCGACACTGCGTGGGCCGGCCGCCAAGGCGTCGTAGACGCGTAGCTCCGTCTCGTTCAGGTCGTCGCCCGGGCGGATGACGGGAACTGCCTGCCGCCGTAGGACGACAGTGAATCGGATGGCGGCGTCGATGTAATGCGCAGGTGGGAGCTCGGCCTCTGCCAGGGCGTTGGCCACGATCGGAATGCCGGTTGCCAGCGCCTCGATCACTCGCGCGCCCGTTTCTGGCGCGCGAGCGTGTTGGCAGATCGCAACTAGTCGCGCATTGCGTGCGGAGGTGACGGCATCCCGGCCGAGCCGATCGACCGTGATGCCGTACAGGCCGCCCGGGTTGGAGACGATCAACCGGTCGCGGCGGAGCCGAACCTCTACGGCCATGCCAGCCGACCAATGATCGAGGTCGCGATGGATAAGAGCGTTCGCGATGATCTCGCGGAAGGCGATGTAAGGATAGGCGGGCTGATCGCGAACGGTCCCGTCCGGAGCCGACACGACGCTGATGTCAAAGGTTCGCCGTGCCCAGCGCAGGACCTCTTCCAACATCCGTGGAATGGCCCCAGTAATCGTCGTCTGATTCCGAGCCCGCGATCCTACGGGATCGGTCGGCAATGGCTCCGCCGAAGCCTGGATGACGAAGCGCGGAAACCACTCCTGTGGATGGACCCCCAAAGCCAACAGACCTGCAACGGTCGGAGTGCTGTCGGGCAGAGTCACTCCAGCACGCCGGAGCAACTCGGCATCGTCAAGGAAACGGCCGAGGCCGTGGGGATCCCGTTCGCGCACCGAACGTAGGAATGCTGTGACAAGGTCGCCGTCCAGGTCCTCACGGGTGGCGCCTGTCACGGGTTGCCGATCGAAGAGCGGTGGCTTACGGGCGGGAAGGAATGCCTGCTCTTCCAAATCCGACAGTGGGAAGTCCCCGTCATACCCCCGCATGTATGCCGTGCCCGACGCCGTGATCCGACACGGCTTGGCCGACGGATCGCATTCATGCACTCTGGCGACGATGACCGGCGCCCCATCCACTTCTGCGTCGCTG
This sequence comes from Nonomuraea sp. NPDC052116, assembly GCF_040680035.1. Taxonomy (NCBI): domain Bacteria; kingdom Bacillati; phylum Actinomycetota; class Actinomycetes; order Streptosporangiales; family Streptosporangiaceae; genus Nonomuraea; species Nonomuraea sp. NPDC052116. The sequence continues at coordinate 203,573 of NZ_JBFAWA010000019.1, forward strand.
ATCGTGAGCTGAACCGGCGGTGAGAACGAGCGAGCCTTGTGAGCGAGGCCCTGCTTGAGAGCTTGAGGATCTGAAAGCTGCACCGGACGAAAGCCGGTGGCCTCGTCGAGGCCGAGGATGATCGTCCCGCCGCCTGGATGGTTTGCGAGCGCGCTCAGAGTTGAGGCGAGCGACTGCGGCAGCCCTCCTGCCGCCGACTTGACCTCGACATCGTCGTAGTCGCCCCCGGTCGTGCGGAGACGTGCGACCAACTCGTGCACGTGCTGGCTCATAGGTAAATGTAACCATGGGCTGGTTACATTTACTCGAGTTCTGGTTATATTTCATTCTGTTCCGATCCGGCGCCCCCAGACGCGTAGCTGTCCAGAGAGCCCGGCATTCCGGAGCCGACCGTCCAAGCACCGCGCGGCCTGGCGAGTTCCCGATCGACGTGATGCCGAGGCGCTCCATCCGGCGCCGCCGACGTCACCAGCCTCCTGATCGAGCGCCTTGCCAGTCCTCTCAAGGCCGCCGCCACCGCTCGTTCGCCAGGGGACGGCCCATCTGGAACACGGCCACATCGTCCCGCTGAGTGACTATCTGAGTGACAACGGCCAGGGACGAGCGTGGACGGCCGAGGACTTGGGCGGAACGTTTGCCGAGGCGAGAACCCGCGTCACCCAAGATCCCGCCTTCTCCTGGCATGCCTTACGAGCGAGGGGTCACTGATTCGAACCCAGTACCGCCCACCTGCATCAAGAGCCCCGTATCCAATCATGGAAACGGGGTTTTGTCCCATAACCGGTGCGACTGAGTCATTCGAAGATCCATTGGAGTTGTTCGCGATCTTCGCGATCTTCGCGTTCATCGCGCCGGCGGTCCTCCGGTCAGCCTCGGCCGTGATGCGCTGATAGATCGGCGCGGCCCGAACCAAGTCATGCCCATGCGCAGCATGAGATCTTCAGGACGTGCGCCGGTGCTCGCCGCGATCGTGTTGCCGGCATGTCGGAGATCATGGAAGCGGAGGCCCCGGAAACCGATCTTGCTCGTGCTCGTGTCTCACTTGGCCGCGCGCCGTAAGTTGCTCCGGCAGAGGATGCCGCCCTGTGAGCCGGTGAAGATCAGCGCATCGAGTCTCTGGTTGAGATTGTCGCGGAGTGGCGGGATGATCCTTTTCGGGCTTGCGACTGTACGGGCTCCCGCGCGGGACGTGGGCGGACCGACGAGGAGTTCGCCCATGTCGAGCTCGACACGCCGTTGCCGAACGCTGACAGTCCGGGCCGCGAAGTCAAGTGGCGGCGCGGCGCGCGGCCGTACCCGGCCTTCCACCGCCCCGCGCCGTAGCCGCCCCGCACCCCGCCGCAGCCAAACGAACCCGCCGATCCAAGCTAGCGCCACGCCGCCGCCAGACTGCTTCACGAAAAGCCGCATACTGTCGCCATGTCGACCATGACAGCAAGACTCGACCGACTGCGAGCCATCGAAACCGGCCGACCCGTACACCTGCATAAGTTCTACCGACGCAACAAGCGGTTCCTCGTCTTCGGCGCCGAACAACACCAGTACCGCAACACCCCGCTCGACCCGGCCTCGGTCCTGGCCCTAGAAGACGATCTCGGTGTCCAGTTACCACCCGCATACCGGGAGTTCCTGCTCCAGATCGGCCCCGGCGCGGGCCCTTACTACGGCATCTGGGAACCGCAGGAGATCGTAAAGGAGACCGAGGGCGATCCTGCCAAACCCTTCCCGCTCACCCGCTGCGACGCCGAGGAGATCTACAACGCCTGGTACGCATGGGTCCAGGAACCGGAGCCCGACTCTGGTGGCGGCCCCAGCATCCAAGCCCCCCACCCCACACCCGGCTGCATCTTCATCGGCACGCAGGGCTGCTCCGCTGTCACCGCGTTGGTGACCACAGGAGAACTGACGGGCACGGTGTGGGATGTCTGGCTCGACGAAAGCGCCTGGCGACCGGCCAAGACCGCCCCCGCCAGCTTGGAGAGCGAGCTCTATGACCTGGCCGCACCGACGTATCTCGGCCCTACGCCCACCTTCGACGCTTGGTACGAGGCATGGCTCATACGCGCCGATGTCGAGCTGTCACCACCACCAGGAGGAACCTCCTGAGCGGTGCCGAATCATCACGCAAGCCCCGTAACGCGCGAGCGCTCCCGTTGGTTGCTGACGCCGAGGCATGCCACCACACGTGATGCGTCGGGAGACAGGAAGAGCTGAAAGTGGTAGGCGGACTCGGTGCTCTTGACGATGCCGAGGAGGAGGTGCTGAAGTCCGCAGGTGCCAAGCCGCGCGATCGCCTCGTTAAAGCCAAGGGACGGGATCCCCATCCGGCGGGTAAGACGAGCGCGACGCCGGTAAGTCGGCGTCTGGGTGACAAAGAGGTCGCGCCGTTAGGTGATCGTCAACGGCGTCGTTCGGGGCGCTTGGTCCAGCGGTGGGTGATCCAGGCCCGGCGGATCAGGGTACGGATCGCGATGATGGCGTCGGCGGAGTCGAAGAACGTGTCGACGATGGCCGTTTGGCGTTCATGGCAGCGGGCAAGCCGTTTGCCGACGCCGACCTGCCACGCGTAGTGCCCGTCACTTCCCAACGAGGCCAGTCGCAGCGGCGATCCGACCCAGGGTCCGGCGCAGGGCCGCCACCTCGGCGGGGTCGATGGCTCTCAGCAGTTCCTCGTCGTTCTGCCGCGCCAGCGAGAGCGTCTGGTGCCGGAGATCCTGGCCGGTCGGTGTCAGCTCGATGAGCTGACGCCGACGGTCTGCGGTGTCCCGCACTCGTCGTACGGCATCGAGCTTCTCGAGTTCGTCGAGCATGTCGACGACCACACTGGCGGTCACCCCGACGGCCTTGGCCAGCTCCAGCTGCGCCAGGGGCCCGCCGGCCAGGAGCTCAAGGACCGCACAATGCCGCGGCCGCAGGCCAAGCGGGGCCAGGCGATTCGCGAACTGCCCGTTCGCCTCCTGGCCCAGCTTGCCCAGCAGGAAACCCACCGTGTTGATCAACGACCCTTCCACCATCACACCACCAATGCTAGCCTAACCATATGATTCGGAACCCGAAAGATATGGCTCCCTCATTAAATGTCCGTCGATTCGGCGCACTTGTCGTGCTCCTCACCGTGGTCACATCCGGCTACTTCGCAGTGTCCAGCCTGGCGGACCCGGGCGGGCTGGTGCCTGGAGGCGATCAGGCCGCCCCCAGGACCTATGCCGCCTACATGGCGGCCCGCAGCGTGGTGCTGCTCGGCGGAATGGTCTGGTTGCTGGCCCGACACGCGTGGCGTTCCCTCGGGCTGCTCCTCGCATTGAACGGCGCGGTCCAGATCGGCGATGCGGCGATCGGCGCTGCGCACCGTCAGGTCCCTCAGACGATCGGCCCCCTGGTGTTCGCTGCCGCCCTGCTGATAGCCGCCTGGCTGCTCACCGGCCGCAATCCGACTCCGGGACGGATCCGGCCGACCTCACGGTGAAACCGGCCACCGAAGCGATGCCATCCGTCTGAGGCCTCGCCCGCCCAAGCGAGATCGACCAGACAGCCGGCAGGCTGAAGTGGGGCATGTCAGGCAGGCGCAGAGCCTGCAGATCACCGAACTGCCTATACCCGTGACCAGAAACGAGAATCGCGCGTGCCTGTGCGTCCGGCTCTGCTCATGGACCCGTTGTGGGCTCAAGTTCGAGGCCCTTCTTCCAGCTCGCACGGTGTGGCCCCCTTACAGCCACGGGCGGCGCGTCGCCGACCGGGTCGTGTTCGACAAGCTGGTCCAGTTGCCGCGGTTCGGCTGCTCGTACGAGGCGATCGCCACCTCAACCTGCTCAGCGACCACGATCCGTAACCGCCGCGATGAGTGGATCAAAGCTGGAGTATGCGCACAGCTCAAGCAGATCGCCCTGGAAGCCTACGATCGGATCGTCGGTCTGCCACTGGAGCACATCACGGTAGACGGCTGCATCACCACGGCGCCCAGCGAAGGCGAGCTGGCCGGACGGTCACCGGTCGACTGGGGCAAGCAGGGACCGAAACGTTCGCTACTGGTGGACGGCTATCGCATCCCGCTTGGCCGCGTACTGGCCCGGCCAACTGCGCCGGTAGTGGTTGGTGCAGGAGGCGCACAGCGTGGTCTGCACCGTGGTCCGATAAGCTGGCCCCGTGGTCCTGAACTCGTGCACCAGATCCCGCAGCGTCTACTCGCCACCACCGACGGCCGGGAAGATGACCTCGCGGCCCAGATCATCGGGATTGCGAGCGCGGCGTCGGCGACCTTGAACAGGATGTTCTGATCTCCCGCTCCCGGTCGTGGACCAGTGCCGTCAACAGCAGGATCATGAGCTCGCGCGGATGCGTGTGCATGTGCGAGGGCGCCTCCCCCGCCGCCCGAGCCGGCCAGGACGCCACTACCTTGGGCGCTGACGGTCCGAGCCGCGAGGTCAAGGGCTGCCCGAAGTCACCTGCGGGCACCTACATGCCCGTGCGCCGTGCGTGTCACGTTCCGACGTCATGGACGATTGCGGGCGTGGGCGCGGTAGCGGCGCGGAACTAATCCCACGGGCTCGCTTGAAAGCGGCGCTGAGCGCGTACCCGCTGCCATAACCGACCTGACGGGCGACGGTGTCAATCGTGGCGTCCGACTCCACGAGCAGATCGGCGGCAACGTCGATTCGCCATCCGGTGAGGTATGCCACTGGCGGCATGCCGACGAGGTCGGTGAAGCGGCGCGCCAGTGTCGCTCGGGACACCCCGGCCTGCCGGGCGAGCGCGTCCACCGTCCAGGGATGGCCCGGGTCGCCGTGGATGAGTCGTAGGACGGACCCGACGACGGGATCCCCGTTGGCTCGGTACCAGGCGGGCGCATCGGCATCGGGCCGGGTGAGCCATTCGCGGAGGATGCCGACCAGCGGGAGGTTCAACAGCCGTTCGAGCACGAGATCTTGGCCAGGCTCGTTTCGCACGGTCTCCTTGTCGAGCAGCGACACCAGCGCGGACTCGATGTGGGCGGCCGTGGGGATGACCAGCAGCGGCGGCAACGCGCGGAGCAGGCGTGTGGCGATCTCGCCCGGTCCCGAGTACTTGCCGATCAGCAGCACCGACGAGCCGTCTGCGCCGTCGTCGCGGGCCCGCTCGTCGTTGACCCAGGTGTGCACACCCATGTCCGCGACCTCGGGCAGTTCCGCGCCGGCTGCGGTCGTCCGTCGAGGGCCGGGCTGAACGACCACCTGGGTGGGAGTGCGGGGATCATCGGCGAAGGTGAACGTGTCCGGACCACGCATCATCGCGATGTCGCCTGCGTGCAGGCGTACGGCATCGCCGGCGCTGGGCACGACCCAGGGCTTCCCTCGCAGGACGGCCACCAGGTTGAGGGGTACCCCGTCCCGCACCTGCACCGACCATGGTGGGCTCAGGATGGTTCGTAGCACGAACGTGTCTCTTGCTCTGGCTCCGTCGAGCAGGATAGAGAAGGGGGTCCATCGGCACAGGATAAGACGCACAATTGTGTGCCTGCGAGCCTCGACCATGGCCCGTACCTTGGCGTTCGGGTGGTCTGTGGAGCATGACAGCTACTACGCCGACAACGTTGGTCCTGGCGGGGACAGGCAAGACCGGACGCCGTGTCGTGTCCGGGCTCCGTGCGCGTGACATGCCGGTACGGGTCGGTTCACGGAGTGCTGAGCCGCCTTTCGATTGGCAAGACGACACCACGTGGGAACCTGCGCTGCGAGGCGTGGACTCCGCTTATGTGGCCTTCTATCCTGATGCGGCGTTCCCCGGCGCGGCCAGAGCCGTGGGTTCCTTCGCAGAACTCGCCGTGGCCTGCGGCGTTCGGCATCTCGTCCTGCTTGCTGACCGTGGTGCTGCCGAGGCCGAGCTGTGCGAACAGGCAGTGCGGGACTCGGGCGCGGAGTGGACCATCGTGCGGGTGGGGTTCATCACGCAGAACTTCAGCGAGGCGTTCCTCGTCGAACCGGTCCGGGCCGGTGTGGTCGCGCTTCCGACTGGCGATGTCGCGGAGCCGTTCACCGACGCAGAGGACATCGCGGAGGTCGCCGTCGCGGCGCTGACCGAAAACAGCCATGCCGGCCAGATCCACGAAGTAACCGGACCACGGCTGATCACCTTCGCCGATGCCGTCGGTGAGGTAGCGAGGGCGACCCGCAGAGAGGTTCGTTATCTACCGGTCACGCCCGAGCAGTTCGTCTCGTCACTGACCCAACGAGGCGTGCCGGACGAGTACGCGAAGCAACTGACCAGCCTCATGGTCGAGGTCTTCGACGGCCGCAGGGCCAACATCACCGACACCGTCGAGCGCATTCTCGGCCGGCCGCCCCGCGACTTCACGGAATATGTCCGCAAAACCGCCGCAACCGGAATCTGGGATGCACACACCAAGTCCTCTGGTGGAGCCTGACGTGCTCGGGAAGTCGCGACAAAGCTCGACTAGGCCCGTATGACCACCGGCGGCCACCGAAACGCTCTACCGCGGCCGACCCTCGACAACTTGACCATCTCGGCACCGGAACCGACTGTCACGGCCGGACCGTCCATGGCCCCCAAGCCCGGCCATTGCGGACGGACCGTGCTACCAGGAGACTGCCCATGGCCGGTCCGCCTGTCGGCGGCCACTGGGACTTGGCCGTTGACACTCCTCCGCGTCAAGCCCGGCTCTGACCGCAGGGCAACACATGACCGAGGACCGGCGACCGGCGACCGGCGACCGGCGACCGGCGACCGGCGACCGGCGACCGGCGACCGGCGACCGGCGAATGTACACGCGAAGCCGGGCGAGTACCAACCTGGCCCTCGGCCCGAACAGGGTTGAGCGGCTATCGCGACGGGAGAAGAGGGGCCGCGGAACGCACCGGCTCCCTCTTCCGCGGGCCGTTCGGCTAGATGGACGCAGGCGAGGCAGGCGCGCGTAGCTGTGGGCAGGGAGAGCAAGCACCAGCCGAGGGTCGGCGGCGGGCGCACTGCCTCGCCGCACAAGCTGACCTTCTGCTTGGCCTGTACGGCGTTCCCCTCGTGGTTGGACACGCGGAGCCGGTAGTCGCATGACGGCTTCTCCGGTCCTGCCGGATCATCGTGTACGGGCAGGTCGTCCCAGTGGAATGGTCGGCGCTGCACCCCTCCGGGCAGCTCATGTGGCCGGCCGTTGAGTTCGAGCAAGCCCAGGGTGCCGTTGGGCACGCCTACCAGGGTCCCACGACGACCGAACCCAGGTGGGGCGGGTGTCGGCCAAGATCCCGCCCCCTCCTGATACGCCTTACCAGCGAGGGGTCACTGGTTCGAACCCACGTAGCGACTACCTGCATGAACACCCTGCCTTCGATCTTGGAACCAGCGACTGGGTGCCCAACTTCCGAAGATCTTGTCCATCGCCGCAGCTCCCCGCATGATCACGGGCCTGATCCGGTACCCGTGGACCGCCTCGGCGACCACCGTGTGGGAGTGTCCGACCAGGCGGGAGATGTCCTCGATGGGGACGCCGGAGTCTGACGGTACGGACACGAAGCCGTGCCGCAGCTCGCGCGGGGACCGCTCTCGTCCGGTGAGCCCAGACGCCTCTACGACCTTCCGGAAGTCGCGCCGTACGTTGTGAGCGGTGGCGGGTGTGCCGGTCCGGCCACGTAGGCCTGATCCCAAGCCCCTGAGGGCCCGGATGCGCGACCGGGACCACGGGCCCGGCTCGCTTCCGGCCATGCCGTGTGATCTGCTCACGCCGGCTTACTGAATAATGCCACGCCAGGCAAATGCCGTGACAAAATTATTCATCACGGCATTTGCCGTCCACCTTTTCAGGCGGGCGAGAACGACTTCGACTAAATCGCCGATATCGTTTTAATAGATCTCATGGACCTTGTCATGGTCGAACTTGTTCTCGTTGAACTTGTTCTCGTTGAACTTGTTCTCGTTGAACTTGTTCTCGTTGAACTTGTTCTCGTTGAACTTGTTCTCATCGAACTTGTTACGGTCGAACTTGTTCTCGTTGAACTTGCTGTCGTCGAACTTGTTCTCGTTAAACTTGTTGCGATCGAACTTGTTGCGGTCGAACTTGCTGTCGTCGAACTTGTTCTCGTTAAACTTGTTGCGGTCGAACTTGTTCTCGTTGAACTTGTTCTCGTTGAACTTGTTCTCATCGAACTTGTTGCGATCGAACTTGTTCTCGTTGAACTTGCTGTCGTCGAACTTGCTGTCGTCGAACTTGCTGTCGTTGAACTTGGTGTGGACGAACTTGTTGTGGACGACCGTCCACGAGAAGGGACCGCACGTGCCCGAGACGAGGCGCGGGCAGTCCACGGCAGGCTTCTCCGTTGAGGCGTACCCAGCGCCCGCCTGGCGGGCGGTGAAGTCGACGCTCGCGCTCGCCACTCCCTGGCTTAGCGGAACGAACACGAGACCGGTGGCCGCAGCGGCCAGAGCTAGCGTTGCGATACGCCCATGGCGCGGCGCCCGCGATTGGCGAATTTCGATATTCACGTGCCTCTGTTCCATTCATGCGTAAGTCGACGCGAAATCCGGGACCCACGCCCCGGCAGGCATTCGGACAGAAGCAGACATACCCGCAAGGATTGTCTCATTTACCTCAATAAGCCAAAACAATCGGTCAAGTCCGACTTCCTCCAAGGAGGTAGATTTGAACAATAATCTTGGCGTTTTTTCCACACTGCGAGACATATCATGACGCTCATTCCGACCGATTCGCATTCGGTCAGCCAGGACGACAAAAGCCGACCGGCAACTCGGGAAGCAGCCGTCCAGCCTCGCCCGGTGTCCTTCGGTGAGGATCATCGTGGGGCCGTAGCAATGGTCAGCTTCCGCACCACCAACGGCCACTTGTCGTGGACTTACACCTGGGCGTCGGTTCGAGAGGCGTGATAGGCCAAGCGTCCGAAGGTGAGCCAGGTCGGGAGCCACAGAATGTGAAAGCTTGGGGGGGTGGCTCCCCGCTCTTTCCCATCCCATCGGGGACGCAACCGACGCGGCTGGCACACTCATCGTGATCTGGTTGCCGCGATAGCGCAGGCTATCTGGCAGTTGGTTGCAGTGTGGATCTCTGGAGCCGCCACCGATGAGCACCGTCGTCGTCGTGTTGTCGATCCCGCTGGGCCTCCTGTTCGTCGGGACCGGCGGGATCAAGGTGCTGAGTCTGCCGCAATCGCCGGCGATTCGCGATCATCTCGGACTCCAGCAGCGTGTGCGAGTCAGCCGGTGGCGTGGGGCTGCTCGCCGGGCTCGCGGTGCCGTTGCTCGGCGTGGCCGAGTCGATCGGGCCGGCCATGTTGGTGATCGGTGCAATCGTCAGCCGGTTCCGGGTGTCCGACTCGGCGGCACTGATATCCATCGACGTCCTGGTGCCGGCGTCCTATCGCGGGAGCTTGGCAGAGCTGAGGGACCTACAGCTCCAAGCCGGCGGCAGGGGCCGCCTTCGCTCCATCACGGTCCTGGCGCCGGAGGTCGGGGTGCCCCGCTCCCCTTTCCGATAGGACGACGGCAGACAGGATCGAGAGATTGAGCGACATCAGCGACGCCCGCCACAGCGCGATCATGCGCATGGGTGCACACCGAATGTAGGCCCGAGCGGCGAAAACGCCGGCTCCAGTGATCGAATGGCTACTCTTACAAGCGAGGAGTCACCAGTACCGCCCACCTGCATGTCGAATCTGGTGTCGGTAGACCGTCTCAGCAGGTTCGGGTCACCGGGGCCGGTGGCCCTTCCCTTTACGGCAGGCCGGCACGGCGCGGCGGCCGGAGCCGCTCTTCGCGGGTTTCTGGGCCTGCCGCTGTGCCGGTTTCGCCGCAGGGGCGGCGGGGGTACGGCCCCGCGAGCTGTTCACTGTCCGGCCGCGGACGATGCCGATGAAGTCTTCCACCAGATCGGTGGTCGCGTCCGTCGGCCAGGCCAGCGCGACCTGGGACTGCGGCGCTTCCAGCACCGGCCGGTAAGTGAGATCCCTGCGGTGATAGAGGCGTGCCAGCGACTGCGGAACCAGGAGAAGCCCGGCGCCGGCCGCCACCAGCTCGATCGCTTCCGCGGTTGTGGCCGGGCGGGTGAACGCGGGCTGCCCGGGCCGGATCGTCCACTCGATGGTGTCGTCCAGAGGATGAAGCACCTCGTCGTCGGCCAGGTCGGCGATGGTCACCTCGTCGGCGGCGGCCACCGCGTGGTCCTTGGGCACCACGACCACCGTGGTCTCCACGTAGAGCGGAATCACGCTGAGCCCGTCCCGGTCGACCGGCAGCCTGACGAATCCGGCGTCGGCGCCGCCGTCCCGAAGGAGACCCACCACCTCGGCCGCGGGAACCGCGGCCAGGTTGAGCGGCACGTCGGGCAACCTCTCGGACCAGATGTTGACCCATTTCGCGGGTGTCACCCCGGGCACGTACGCCAGCCGGAACGCCTTGGTCTCCCCATCAGTCACCTCCTCAGGGTATCGATGTCATGGAAACCCGTTCCGACTGACTACTCTTGACGTCATGACCTCGCCCAAATCGAAGAGCATCCAGACGATGAAGCCCGAGACCGCGGCCAAGAAGCTGGGTGTCCTCCTCTCGGCCACTCCCGCCGAGTTCCAGGCGGGCGTCGTCTCCAGGGACGAGCTGAACGAGTTGCAGGCGACGCCACCCGCCTGGCTCACTGATCTGCGCCGCAACGGCCCGCACCCCAGGCAGGTCGTCGCCGCGAAGCTCGGGATCTCCAATTCCGGCCTGATCAGGGCCGGGATCACCGAACCGCTCACCACCGCCGAGATCGATGCGCTGAAGGCGGAGAACCCGGCGTGGCTGGAGCACGAGCGGTCCGTCCAGGCCGAGGCCCGCAAAGAAGCACTTCGCCTCAAGCAACGGCAGGACAGCTGAGGTCCTGGGACTGGGGTGATGCGGTTCGCGCCGGGCCAGGCGCGGCCCACTGGCGACGGCCGCTAGAACGGAGGCCTGCGGGGCCGGTGGCGGCAAGGTGCCCAACCCGTCCCTACGCCCGCCGCATGGGCCTTGGCCGCCTTCGGGGTGATCTCACTCCGGATGTTCCTGCCGCCGCAGCCGTTGTCGTATGTCGATGGATGCGTCGTTGCCCGGAGGTGCGAGCCGCGCGATCGCCTGGTGATCGGAGTGGTTCAGCGCATCCCGATATGGACGCCGTGCCGGTCCGTACCTTGGACTCAACGGCGGGCCTCTTCCGGTGGAATGCGGCAAGTGTCAGAGTATTGCTGTGGCTGAGCAACCCGAGGGCACGCGCAGACTTCGCCCCACATGGCCGATCTGGGTCAACCTGCTCTTCATCGTCTTCGGCCTGTTCGTCCTCGTGACCCAGATCCTGGGGCTGCTCGCGGGCGGGCCCTGGGACCTGTTCGGGTGGAACCTGGGTTCATGGTCGTGGCTGGGGCGGCTCGTGGTGATCTTCGGCTGGGTCCTGCTCGTTCACCTGCATGTTCGAGATCTGCTGCGGAAGCGCAAGAAGAGCGGGGTGGACGTCACGGGCGGATCTTCACCTCGCCGGTGAAGGTACGGGGTGCCGTCGGCGACCGCGTGGACCGTACTCGGGAGGATCCCGTGGGACCCGCTCCCGAAACGGCCGGATGAGTCGCGCCGGGGCAGGTCCACGTCGAGCCGGTCCTTCCGGGGCGAAAAGCCGGACCTGGAGCGGGGAGCCTGTGGTCAGGCACGGAGTCGGCGGCGGGCGCCCGGAAAGCGCGGCCCAAAGCCTCGATCGACTGAGGGGTGTCACGCCGAGCGGCCGATCGTGTCGGCGCGGACGGCATGCGCGAACGGCAGGCCCCGCGCGTACCGTTCCAGCTCGTCGAGCGCCGAGTGGGCCAGGCGGCGCAGCTCGCCGCCCACCGAGCCGGCGACGTGCGGGGTGAGCAGGACGTTCGGCAGGTCGTAGAGCGGCGAGTCCGCCGGGAGGATCTCGGGCTCGGTGACGTCGAGCACGGCGTCGATCCGGCCCGAGACCAGTTCCTTGGTGAGCGCCTCCATGTCCACCAGCGAGCCGCGCGCGGTGTTGACGAGCGTGGCGCCGTCGGAGAGCAGTCCCAGGCGCCGCGCGTCCAGCAGGTGCCGGGTCTCCGGCAGCGCCGGGGCGTGCACGGAGACGATGTCGGAGGCGGCCAGCAGCTCGTCGAGACTGACCGGCCGGGCGCCGAGCGCGGCCGCCGCGGTCTCGCCGAGGTACGGGTCGTTGATCAGGAGCTCGAGGTCGAACGGACGGAGCAGGTCGAGCACCCGGCGGCCGATGTGAGAGGCCCCGATGATCCCGACGGTCCTGCGGTAGTTGCCCAGCGAGGGGAAGTGCGCCGCCCAGTCGAGGGCCCGTCGCTGCGTGCGGTAGAGGTCGCGGATGCCGAGGACGCGTTTGCCGGCGAACAGGATCGCGGCGACGGTGTACTCGGCCACGGGGAGCGCGTTGGTGGCGGCGCCCGACGAGACGGCTATGCCGCGTTCCCAGCAGGCGTCGGTGATCAGGCTCTTGACCGTGCCCGCCACGTGGACGACGGCCCGCAGCCCGGGTGCCCGCCGCAGCACGGAGGCGTCGACGGGCGGGCAGCCCCAGCAGGTGACGAGGACCTCGGCCGCGGCCAGCTCCGGCACGTCCGCGAAGTCGCTGACGACCAGGCCGGGGTCGACGTCCACCAGCCGGGTGAGCCGGTCGAGCTCGTCCGGCCCGAACAGGTCGTCCTTGAATCGCGGCTCCATGGCGAGCAGCGCGCGGGGAAGGGTCACTTGACGGCTCCAGCGGTCATGCCCGCCCTCCAGTACCGCTGCAGCACCACGAAGGCGATGACCAGCGGCACGACCGCCACCAGCGAACCGGTGATGGCGAGCAGGTAGTCCTCCGGATGGCCCTGGTTCAGCGACGTGGTCTGCCAGGTGTACAGACCCAGGTTGAGCGGGTAAAGGTGTTGGTCGGTCAGCATCACGAGCGGCAGGAAGAAGCTGTTCCAGATGCCGGTGAACTGGAAGAGGAAGATGGTGACGAAGGCCGTGCGGAGCATCGGGAAGCCGATGCTGAGGAAGGTCCGCAGGTCACCCGCGCCGTCGACGCGGGTCGCCTCGATCACCTCGTCGGGCACGTACGCGGCGCTGAACACCCGGGCGAGGTAGACCCCGAAGGGGAAGACCAGGCTCGGGAGGAAGACGCCCCAGAAGGTGTTCACGATGCCGGTCTTGGACGCCAGCAGGTAGATCGGCAGGGCCATCGCGCTGGCCGGCACGAGCACGCCGAGGAGGATCAGCCCGAAGATCTTCTCCTTGAACGGGAACGAGAGCTTGTCGAAGGCGTACCCCGCCGCCACGCACAGGGTCGTGGCGATGAGGGCGCCGCCCACGGCGTAGAGGGCGGTGTTGCCGAGCCACCGCAGGTAGATGCCGTCACCCGCGCTGAACAGGTGCGCCAGGTTGGCACCGAGGTCGAAGGTCCGCCCGAAGGCGAAGCCGCTGGTGCCGAACAGGTCACGCATGTTCTTCGTGGCCGCCATGAGCAGCCACAGCAGCGGCATCACCGTGTAGAGCACGGCGATGACGAGGACGCCGTTGACGGCCGCACGCGAGAGCAGGCGCGGCATCGGGCGGGAGCCGGGCTTCCTGCGCCGCCTTGAGGCGGGAACCGGCGGTGCGGGCGTCGCGGTCAACGTCATGGCTGCACCCTCCGCGCCGAGAACCGGGTCACGATGAAGGACAGGACCCCGCCGAGCAGGGCGATCAGGATCGAGGCGGACGCGGCCAGGCCGTAGTCGTGGTTGTCGAAGGCCGCGCGCATCGCGTACATGTTCGGGCTCCAGGCGCTGCCGATCTCGGTCGACGCCCGGTAGATCACCTTCGGCTCGGTGAAGAGCTGCAGGGCGCCGATGACGGTGAAGAGCACGTTGAGCGCGATCGCCGGGCGGATGAGCGGGACCTTGATCCGCAGCGCGATCCGCAGCCCGCTCGCCCCGTCGACCGTCCCCGCCTCCAGGACGTCCCTCGGGACCGCCTGCAGGGCGGCGTAGAGGATGACCATGTTGTACCCGACCCACTCCCAGGTGGAGATGTTGACCACCGAGAGCAGGGCGTGGTCGGACGACAGGAAGCTCCACTTCACGCCGGCCGACTCGAGCACGTCGATCACCGGGCTGAGCCCGGGCGTGTACAGGTACACCCAGATGATCGCGGCGATGAGCCCCGGTACGGCGTGCGGCAGGAAGAGGCCGAGCTGGAAGAAGCGTTTCGCCCGGACCATGGCCGAGTCGAGGAGCAGCGCGAGCAGGAGCGCGCCCCCGATCATCACCGGGATGTACAGCAGGACGTAGGTCGCGATGACCAGGAAACTGTCCCGGAACGCCGCGTCGCCGAGCGCCCGGGCGTAGTTGCCGAGGCCGACGAAGAAGGTCTCGACGCCGCCGAAGCCGAGGCCGGAGCTGCGCTCGGTGAACAGGCTGAGCCACCCCGCGTACACCAGCGGCGCGACGGAGAAGGCGAGGAACAGCAGGAGGAACGGGCCGACGAGCAGGGCGGCGGTGCGCCCCTGCCCGCGGGCCGGACGGGTCGCCACGGCATCTCCTTGAAGGGGGGAAGTGGGCACTACTGGGCGACGCTCAGGCCGCGGTTCTTGAAGTCCGCCACGGTGGCCTGCTGGGCGCTCGTGAGCACGTCGGCCAGCTTCACCTCGCCGCCGGCGACCTTGCCGAGCGAGTCGGAGATCGCCGTCCCGGTGACGCCCGCGCTCGGCCCCCATGTCCAGCCGGCCGGGATCGACTCGTACGCCTTGGAGACGACGGAGAAGATGTCCTGGCCCCCGAAGAAGTCGGTCTTGAAGGCGCCGGTGGCCGGCAGCAGGGCCGGCGCGGCCGGGAGCATGCTGCTGGTGCCGCTGGACAGCCAGGCCTTCATGCCCTCGGGATCCGTGGTGATCCACTTGATGAACTCGAGAGCCTGCTCAGGGTGCTTGGCGCCCTTGGGAACGGTGAAGGCCGAGCCGCCCAGCATCGCGGAGGCCGGCCGGCCGTCCCAGCTCGGCACCGCCGCGATGGCCCATTTGCCCTTCTGGTCGGGAACGGTGGACTGGAGGGCCCCCGCGCACCAGTTCGCGCAGAGGTAGGAGACGACCTGGCCCTTCTGCACCGCCTGGAAGAAGGCGTCGTCGCTCGTCGAGTTGTACGTGCCGACCAGCCCCTTCAGGACCAGGTCGTTCCAGTACGCGGCCATCTTCTTGGACGGCTCGTCGTCGATGGAGACCTTCCACGACTGGCCCTCGGTGCCGTACCACCGGCCACCGGCCTGCCAGGAGAGCGCGGCCAGCACGCCGGCGTCGGCGGTCGCGAAGATCCCGCCGCGCGCCTTCGCGTCGGCCTTCTTCACGTCCGCGAGCAGCTTCGCGTAGTCGTCCCAGCTCTTCGGCAGCTCCAGCTTGTGCTTGTCGTAGAAGTCCTTGCGGTAGAAGAACATCAGCGGGGCGACGTCGCGAGGGATGCCCCAGGTCTTGCCTCCGAGGTTCACCAGTTGCTGGACCTGGGCGGGGAAGGTCTTGGCGACCACCGGGCCCGCGGTCTCGGTGAGGTCCTCCAACTCGCCCTGGCTGACCACGTCGGGCAGCTGGTTGTACTCGACGATGGCCACGTCGGGAACGTTGCCGGCCTTCACCGAGCTGGCGAGCTTGGTGTAGTAGTCGCCGCCGCTCGGCACGTTCTCCCACTTGACCTGGAAGTCCTTGTGGGTCTTGTTGAAGGCGGCGGTGACGACGTCGGATGCCTTGACGAAGGAGCGGAAGGTGATGACGTCCGCCCCCGGCTTCGCGTCGGAGGCACCCGGAGCCGTGCCCCCGCAGGCGGCCAGTGCCGGCAGCGAGACGACAGCGCCCGCGAGCAGGGCGGTGATCCGCAGGCATCGAGGCTTCATATGCACCGTCCAGGGAGGGAAGTGAAGATTGGTGCAATCATTTTGTTTCGAATGAAGCCTGTCAATGCATCCTGAAGCAGCGATCAGTTACGATCGCGTCACAAGCAGGAAAAACGAAAGAAAACGAAAGCCCCTAAGAGGGTGCCGCGCCGCACGACGCCCGGATCCGCAGGCTCGGCCGCAGCAGCAGGCCGCACAGCGGTCTGCCCGGATCGTCCAGCCGATCGACAAGCATCCGCACGGCCGCGGCTCCCACCTCCTCCTTGGGCGGCGACACGGCGGTCAGGGGGATGTCGGCGAGCGAGGCGACCTCGTCGTCGTAGGTCACGATCGCCAGATCCTCGGGTATCGAGACGCCGCGGCCGCGAAGCTGCCTGACCAGGGAAAGGGCGTCCATGTCGTTGTGCACGAGCGCGGCGCGCACGCCCTCCTCCCTGAAGGCGTCCAGGAAGTCGTCGACGTGCTCGTCCATCCCCGCCGGAGCGCCCACGGCGGCCCTCGGGAACATACGCACGGGCCCTTCCCGCAGGCCGAGAGAGCGCTGGGCGAGCTCGTGTCCCTCGCGGATCCACGGGGTGGTCCTGCTCTCGCAGGCGAGCAGCGCCACCCGCTCGTGTCCCAGCCGGGCGAGATGGCACGTGGCCAGATAGGCGCCGTACGCGTGATCGGTCGCCACCTGCTCCACCGCCGGCATCGACCAGCCCGCCTTCCGCTCGACCAGCACCACGGGCAGGTCGAGCTCGTTCACCCACTGCTCCGTGGCGAGCGAGAGCGTGGGGTTCTCGCTCGGCGTCAGCAGCAGGCCGTCCACGCCGGACGACAGCAGCTGCGCCACCTGGCGGCGGTCCTCCTTCAGGTCGTAGCGGGAGACCGCGAGGCTGATCCGCACGCCGAGCTCGCGCGCCGCCGCCTGCGCGCCCCTGATCACCGCCGGGAAGTAGTACGCGGTCTGCGGCACGAGCATGCCGAGCACGTACGGCTCGCGCTCCCTTTTCCGCTCGCCCGCGGCCGGCTCCTCGCCCTCCCGCGCCGGCGCCTCCGGAATCGACACGGCCCCGCCGTGCACCCGGACGAGCAGCCCTCGCCCGGCCAGCTCCCGCACGTCGTGCCGGATGGTGACGGCCGAGACGCCGAGCCTGGCGGCCAGATCGGCGACCTTGACCGAGCCCTTGCGGCTCAGCTCCTGCAAGATCGCCCCGTGTCGCTCCTCGGCCAGCACGTGGGGGCTCCTTCCGGCTCCGCGCGATTTCCTGCGTCATCGTACCGCTGACATTTGCTTTCGAAAGCAAACGATTCCGTTTCCACGGTGTATCGCGTCAGGACAGCACGCCGTCACCTGTCCCGAGGCGGGGCACGTGACGGTGACGCTCAGGCGGCCGTCCAGTCGAGCAGCCGCTCCAGCGGCCAGGTGTTGACGACGCGGTCGGCCTCGATGCCGCACCGCGCGGCCCGTTCGCAGCCGTGGTGCTGCCAGTCGAGCTGCCCGGGCGCGTGGGCGTCGGAGTCGATCGCGAACACGCACCCCATCTCGTACGCCAGCCGCAGCAACCTCTTGGGCGGGTCCAGCCGGTCCGGCCGGGAGTTGACCTCCACCGCGACCCCGAACTGCCGGCAGGCCTCGAAGACCAGCTCGGCGTCGAACGACGACTCCGGGCGGCGCTCGCCGCGCCTGCCGCCGGCCTTCACCACCCGCCCCGTGCAGTGGCCGAGCACGTCCACCAGGGGGTTGGCGATGGCGGTGACCATGCGGCGGGTCATCTCGTCGCCGTCCATGCGCAGCTTGGAGTGCACGCTGGCCACCACCACGTCCAGCCGCTCCAGCAGGTCGGGGGACTGGTCGAGGGAGCCGTCCGTGTTGATGTCCACCTCGATGCCGGTCAGGATCCGGAACGGGGCCAGCCGCTCGTTCAGCTCGGCCACCACGTCGAGCTGGCGTTCCAGGCGCTCGGCCGAGAGGCCCTTGGCCACGGTCAGGCGGGGCGAGTGGTCGGTCAGCGCCAGGTAGTCGTGGCCGAGCCCGCGGGCCGCCTCGGCCATCTCCTCGATCGGCGAGCCGCCGTCCGACCAGTCGGAGTGGCTGTGCAGGTCGCCCTTCAACGCGCCGCGCAGCGCCTCCGTCTCCTCGTCGAGCTGCACGCCGTCGGTCGCCCGCAACCGCCGCAAATACGTAGGAACCTGCCCATCGAGGCTTTCGTTGACCACAAGGGCGGTGACCTTCCCGATGCCGGGCAGGTCGCCGAGACCGCCGGTGCGGGCCAGCCGCACGAGCTCGTCCCTGGGCAGGTCGGTGACGACCTGGGCGGCGCGACGGAAGGCACGTACGCGGTACGTGGGCTCTCCGGCGCGCTCCAGCAGGAAGGCGATCTCGCGCAGGGCCTCAACCGGTTCCATGTGAGCGAACATACCTCGGGGCCACGACTACAGGATTGAACGGGGACGAGGGCCGCCGATAGGCTGAGCGGCCCATGAAAGCAGGATCTTGATGGCACAACCTCCGCAAACCCATCCCACGCCGCCACCGCCCGCGCGCAAGGCGTCCAAGGCCATCCCGCTGACCATTCTCGGTGTTCTGTCCATCATGCTGGTCGGGTACTGCGCGGCCACCCAGGATGACGACGACGTCACCGCGGACTGCGTCATCCAGCTGGACGACGGCACGTACGAGGTCGTCGACGACGACTACTGCGACGATGACGACAACGGCTCGTACCACTACTACGGCGGTTCGCGCGGGGCGTACATGTGGTACTACGGGGGCACCAGGTCGGGCAACAAGGTGCGCGGCGGCACCACGTACCGGCCCTCTGACGTGAACATCTCCACCCGCAACGGGAAAGAGATCCAGCGGGGCGGCTTCGGCAACCACTGGGGCGGCGGGAGCTGACCGGTGCGGCGTGAGCATGGCACTCCCAGGGACGGCTGGGAGAAGACGATCGAGGGCCAGGGCCTGGCCTACCACCGGGCGGCGCACCCGTCGGGGCTGAGCAGACCGTACTGGGACGAGTCCATCCATTACGTGTTCTCCATGGACGAGGTCGAGGCGCTGGAGGAGCAGGTCGAGGAGCTCCACGAGATGTGCCTGCGCGCCGTCGAGCACGTGGTCTCGGCCCGGCGCTTCGCCGACTTCGCGATCCCCGAGTGGGCGTGGGACGAGGTGGCGCGCTCATGGGAGCGCCGCGACGCCCACCTGTACGCCCGCTTCGACCTGCGCTACGACGGCACCGGCCCGGCGAGGCTGCTGGAGTACAACGCGGACACGCCGACCTCGCTCGTGGAGTCGTCGGTCGTGCAGTGGTTCTGGCTGCAGGACGTCCACCCGGGCGCCGACCAGTGGAACTCCGTGCACGAACGGCTCATCGAGCGCTGGCGCGAGATGCGGCTGCCGCCCGGGCCCACCCACTTCGCGTTCACGAACATGGACGAGACGGGCGAGGAGGCCATGACCGTGGCCTACCTGCAGGAGACCGCCGAGCAGGCGGGCCTGCAGACCGTCGCCGTCGCCATGGAGGACATCGGCTGGGACTCCCTCAACCGCCGCTTCGTGGACGTCGAGAACCGCGTGATCCGCTCGGCGTTCAAGCTCTACCCGTGGGAGTGGATGCTGGCCGACGACTTCGGGCGGCACGCCGTACGGCACTCCACCTGGATCGAGCCGCTGTGGAAGACGCTGCTGTCCAACAAGGCGCTGCTGGCGATCCTGTGGGAGCTCAACCCCGGCCACCCCAGCCTGCTGCCCGCCTACCTCGACGGCCCGCGCGACCTGACCTCCTACATCGCCAAGCCGCTGCTGGGCAGGGAGGGCGCCTCCATGCGCATCGTCACCCCCGAGGGCACCCAGGAGACGCCGGGCGTCTACGGCCAGGAGGGGTACGTCTTCCAGGGCTTCGAGGCGCTGCCCCAGTTCGAGGGGCAGCGGCCGGTGCTCGGCGCCTGGGTGGTCGCCGACGAGGCCGCCGGGCTGGGTATCAGGGAGACGACCGGCCTGATCACCGATGACACCTCCTCGTTCGTCCCCCACCGCATCGCCTGACTCCCCACCGCATCCCCCGATAGGAATCAACGTGACTCTTCTCGAGACCCTCGCCCGCGGCTCGGGCGCCATCGCCGCGTACGCCGCCGTCGGCGTGATCCTGATGATCGTCGGCTTCTACGTGATCGACTGGGCCACCCCCGGCAAGCTGAGCGAGATCATCCGCACCCAGCGCAACCCGAACGCCACCCTGCTCGCCACCTCCGCCCTGGCCGCCGTCGGCCTGATCGTGGCCTCCTCCATCTGGGCCTCCGGCGGCCGGCTGGCCGAGGGGCTGGCGGGCACCGCGGTGTTCGGCCTGGTCGGCATCGTGGTGCAGACGGTGGCGATGTTGGTGTTCGACCGGGTCGTCGGCATCTCCGTACGCGACCTCGTGAAGGAGCCCGAGCTGCAGCCGGGCGCGCGGCTGCTCGCGGTCACGCACGTCGCGATCGGCCTCATCACGGCCGTCGCGGTCTACTGACGCGCCGGGAACCGGCCGGCCGGCCCCAGAAGATCGACCGTCGCGGTCATCCGAACGGAGCTGGCACTCTAGGAGACGTGACAGACCGGACCCGCGAGGACACCACGCGCAGGCTCGAGCGGGCCATGGGCTCGCTCGGCACGGCGGCGATGGCGCGCATGGAGGACCAGCTGTTGTGGTTCCGCGCGCTCAGCGCCGAAGACCGGTCGTGGGTGGGGCTCGTGGCCCAGGCCGGCATCGCGGCTTTCGTCGAGTGGTTCTCGATCGCCGGCGAGGATCCCCCCACCCCCAGCATCGAGTTCTTCGGCACGGCTCCGCGCGAGCTCAAGCGGTCCATCTCGCTGCAGCAGACCGTCGACATCGTCAGGGTCGTGGTCGAGGTGGTCGAGGCGCAGGCCCACGAGCTGGCCGCGCCCGGCGGCGAGGACCAGCTCCAGCAGGCCATGCTCCGCTACACCCGCGACGTCGCCTTCGCCGCCGCCCACGTCTACGCCCGCGAGGCCGAGGCCCGGGGCTCGTGGGACGCCCGGCTCGAGGCCCTCATCGTGGACGCCCTCGTCCGCGGCGAGGTCGACGACGGCCTGCACTCCTGGGCGGCCGCGCTCGGCTGGACCTCCTCCCCCGTGGTCGTCATCGCCGGCCACGCCCCCGTCGACGACCCCCGCGCGGTCATCGACGGGCTGCGGGAGAAGGGCCGCCGCATCGGCATGGACCTGCTGGCCGGCGTGCAGGCCGACCGGCTGATCGTCATCGTGGGCGGCGCCGAGAGCGTCAACGACGCGGCCAAGCAGGTCGTGCACCGCTTCGGGATGGGCCCCATCGTCATCGGCCCCGAGGTCCCCGACCTGCACGCCGCGGCCAGGTCCGCCAGGGCGGCGCTGGCCGGGCTGAAGGCGTCCTCCGGCTGGCCCGACGCGCCCCGGCCGGTGCACGCCGAGGACCTGCTGGCCGAGCGGGCGCTCGACGGCGACGACGACGCCAGGCAGCAGCTCATCGAGAACGTCTACCTGCCGCTCGCGGGCACGCCCCTGCTCGACACCCTCGCCACGTACCTGGAGCAGGGCACCTCGCTGGAGGCGACGGCGCGGCTGCTGTTCGTCCACCCCAACACCGTCCGCTACCGCCTGAAGAAGATCACGGAGCTGACCGGCTACCAGCCCACGGAGGGCAGGTCCGCCTTCACGCTCCAGGTCGGCCTGATCCTCGGCCGGTTGGCGGAGAGCGCCGAAATGTGGCGCGCCCTAACGTAATGTCGCCGAAATCCCCACTGTAGGCTTCCTACAAAACCCCCCGGACGAAGTTCGTGCGGATCATTATCCGCGTGTCGGAGTTCTACAGGGCAAGGTGGGTTTTGTGCTTGTACTCGTCGCTCCGGGCCAAGGTGCCCAAACGCCAGGCTTCCTTTCTCCCTGGCTCGAGCTCCCCGGTGTGGCCGACAGACTCGGCGCCTGGTCGGAGGTCGTCGGGCTCGATCTGATCGCCTACGGGACCACCGCCGACGCCGACGAGATCCGTGACACCGCCGTCGCCCAGCCGCTCCTCGTGGCCGCCGCGCTGGCCTCCGCCGAGGTGCTCGGCGCGACGCCGGACGTGCTCGCGGGCCACAGCGTGGGCGAGTTCGCCGCCGCCGCGCTGGCCGGGGTGCTCACCCCCGAGCAGGCGCTCACCCTGATCCGCGAGCGCGCCCAGGCCATGGCCAAGGCCGCCGCGGTCACCGAGACCGGCATGACCGCCGTGCTCGGCGGCGTCGAGGACGACGTGCTGGCCGCCCTCGAGAAGCACGGCCTGACCCCCGCCAACATCAACGGCGCCGGCCAGATCGTCGCGGGCGGCACGCTGGAGCAGCTGGCCGCGCTCAAGGACGACCCGCCGACCCGTGCCCGCCTCATCGCGCTGAAGGTCGCGGGCGCCTTCCACACCCGCCACATGGCCCCCGCCGTGGAGAGCCTGCGCGAGGCCGCCGCCAACGTGGCCCCCGGCGACCCCACCGTCACGCTCCTGTCCAACTCCGACGGCCAGGCGGTCGCCTCCGGCGCCGAGTTCGTGGAGCGGCTGGTCAGGCAGATCAGCAGCCCCGTCAGGTGGGGCGCCTGCATGGAGACCATGGCCGGGCTCGGTGTCACGAAGATGATCGAGCTGCTGCCCGGCGGCACGCTCACCGGCCTGGCCAAGCGCGGCCTGTCCGGCGTGCAGACGGTGGCGCTGAAGACCCCCGACGACCTCGACGCGGCCAGGGAGCTGACCAAGTGAAGATTCCCGACGTCGCCCCTGGCGGCAGGATCCTGGCCCTCGGCCACTACCAGCCGGCCAACGTCGTCACCAACGACGACCTGGCCAAGAACATCGACACCAACGACGAGTGGATCCAGTCCAGGGTCGGCATCAAGGAGCGCCGCGTCGCTCCCGACAGCGAGTCCCTCGAGGACATGGCCACCATCGCCGGCGGCAAGGCGCTGGCCGCGAGCGGCCTGTCGCCCGAAGAGGTCGACCTCGTCATCGTGGCCACCTGCACGCTCGAGACCCAGATCCCCAACGCCTCCGCCGTCGTGGCCCACCGCCTCGGCATCAAGGCGCCCGGCGCGTTCGACGTCAACGCCGCCTGCGCCGGGTTCTGCTACGCCCTCGGCACCGCGAGCGCGGCCGTACGCGCGGGCTCGGCCCGCCACGTGCTGGTCATCGGCGCGGAGAAGCTGTCCCAGTGGATCGACTGGACCGACAGGTCCACCGCCGTGATCTTCGCCGACGGCGCGGGCGCCGCGGTGGTGGGTCCCTCCGAGACCCCCGGCATCGGCCCCGTGGTGTGGGGCAGCTCCGGCGACAAGTCCGAGGCGATCGCCATCCAGGACCGCCAGAACTTCCTCCGCCAGGAGGGCCAGACGGTGTTCCGCTGGGCGACCACCGCGCTCCACCCGGTGGCGCTCGAGGCCTGCGAGCGCGCGGGCGTGGACCCGTCGGAGCTGACGGCGTTCGTGCCCCACCAGGCCAACCTGCGCATCATCGAGGCCATCGCCCGTAAGCTGGGTGCCGACAACGCCGTGATCGCCCGCGACATCGTCAACGCCGGCAACACCTCGGCCGCCTCGATCCCGCTGGCGCTCTCGCGCATGCTGGAGCGCGGCGAGGTCCGCTCCGGCGGTCTCGCGCTGCTGCTCGGCTTCGGCGCGGGGCTGACCTACGCCGGGCAGGTCATCGAGATCCCTTAGCCTCCCCCCGCACTACCATCCAGAGCTTGTACGGCACAGCCGTGCAGAACCCAGAAATCAAAAGGAGAACCAGCGACATGGCTGCCACCGAGCAGGACATTCTTGACGGCCTCGGCAAGATCATCAACGAGATCACCGGCATCCCGGCCTCGGACGTGACCCCCGAGAAGAGCTTCGTCGACGACCTCGACATCGACTCCCTGTCCATGGTCGAGATCGCCGTGGCCGCCCAGGACGAGTTCGGCGTCGAGATCCCCGACGACCAGCTCAAGAACCTGAAGACGGTCAAGGACGTCCTCAACTTCATCCAGGGCTGAGAAGTCACCATTCTGACTAGCAAGGAGCGCGAAACGTGAGTGCGAACCGGGTACGTGTCGTCGTCACCGGGCTTGGCGCGACGACGCCCGTCGGTGGAGACGTCACCTCGACCTGGACGGCGCTCCTCGCCGGTCAGTCGGGTGTCGAGACCCTCACCACGGACTGGATCGACTCCGTCCCCGTGAAGTTCGCGGGGACGGCCGCGGTCGACCCCACCGAGGTGCTGCCGCGGCCGGAGGCCCGGCGGCTCGACCGCAGCGAGCAGTTCGCGATGGTCGCCGCCCGGGAGGCCTGGCAGGACGCCGGCGCCCCCGAGGTCGCGCCGGAGCGGCTGGGCGTCGTGGTCTCCAGCGGCATCGGCGGCATCAGCACCACGCTGAGCGCGTACGACACCTGGCGTGAGCGCGGCTGGAACCGGCTGTCGCCGTTCACCGTGCCGATGCTCATGCCCAACGGCCCGGCCGCCTGGATCGGCCTCGACCTGGGTGCCCAGGCGGGGGTGCACGCCACCGTGTCGGCGTGCGCGTCCGGCGCCGAGGCGATCGGCCACGCGATGGACATGATCAGGGTGGGCCGCGCCGACGTGGTCGTGGCCGGCGGCACCGAGGCCGCCATCCACGGGCTCAACATGGCGGCCTTCGCCGCCGCGCGGGCCATGTCCACCCGCAACGACGACCCGCAGGGCGCGTCCAGGCCGTGGGACCGCGACCGCGACGGGTTCGTGCTCGGTGAGGGCGCCGGCATCGTGGTGCTGGAGTCCGAGGAGCACGCGAAGGCGCGCGGCGCGAAGATCTACGCCTACTGCGCCGGGGTCGGCTACTCCGCCGACGCCCACCACATCACGCAGCCCGAGCCCGAGGGCCGGGGCATCATCATGGCGATGACCCAGGCGCTCAACGACGCCGGCCTGACCGGCCTCGACATCAAGCACGTCAACGCACATGCCACCTCCACCCCTGCCGGCGACGTCGGCGAGGTGCAGGCCGTGGCCAAGGCCATCGGCACCCACCCGCTCGTGACCTCGACCAAGTCGATGACCGGTCACCTGCTCGGCGGGGCCGGCGGCATCGAGTCCGTCTTCACCATCAAGGCTCTGCAGGAGCGGATCGTCCCCGCGACCATCAACCTCGACGACCTCGACGACGGCATCGAGGTCGACCTGGTCTACGGGAAGAACCGCCCCCTGCCCGACGGAGACATCGCCGCGGTCAACAACTCGTTCGGATTCGGGGGCCACAACGTGGCCGTCGTGTTTAAGGGGGCATAAATGACCGTGCTGGACAACGGGATAGCGAGCGACGGCACCGAACAGGAGCCTGCCGACCCCCGCGATCCAGCCGTCCGCCTGACCGCGCTGCTCGACGAGGGCTCGCTGCGGCTGATCAGCTCCGAAGACAAGAGCGGCGTGCTGGCCGCCATGGGCCGCGTCGAGGGTGTACCCGTCGTCGCCTTCTGCAGTGACGCCCGCTTCCAGGGCGGCGCGATGGGCAGCGAGGGCTGCGAGCACATCGTGCACGCCTACGACGTGGCCGTCCGTGAACGGGTGCCGGTCATCGGGATCTGGCACTCCGGCGGTGCGCGACTCGCCGAAGGCGTCGAGTCGCTGCACGCCGTCGGGCGGGTCTTCGCCGCCATGACCAAGGCGTCCGGCCTGGTGCCGCAGATCTCCGTGGTCGTCGGCCCCGCCGCCGGCGGCGCCGCGTACGGTCCAGCGCTGACCGACATCGTCATCCTGGCCGAGTCCGGCCGCATCTTCGTCACGGGCCCCGACGTGGTCCGCAGCGTCACCGGCGAGAGCGTCGACGCCGCGGCGCTGGGCGGCCCGGAGCCGCACAGCAAGCGCAGCGGCGTCGTGCACGTCGTCACCAAGACCGAGACCGACGCGTACGTCAAGGCGCGCCAGCTCGCCACGCTCCTCGGCCACCAGGGCCGGGTGCGCACGGGAGAAATCGAGGAAGTGGACTTCTCCACGCTGCTGCCCGACTCGGCCAGGCGCGCCTACGACGTCAAGCCGCTGGTCAACGGCCTGCTCGACGAGCCTGGCATCGAGCTGCACCCCAAGTGGGCGCCGAACATCGTCACATCGCTCGGCCGCCTCGGTGGCCGGACGGTCGGTGTGATCGCCAACAACCCGCTGCGGCTCGGCGGCTGCCTCGACGCCACGTCCGCCGAGAAAGCCGCCCGCTTCGTACGTATGTGTGACGCTTTCGGAGTGCCGTTGGTTGTCCTCGTGGACGTTCCCGGCTACCTGCCCGGGGTCGGGCAGGAGCACGACGGGGTCGTCCGGCGGGGGGCCAAGCTGCTGCACGCCTTCGCCGAGGCCTCGGTGCCGCGGGTCACGCTGGTGACGCGGAAGGCGTACGGGGGCGCGTACATCGCGATGAACTCCCGCGCGCTGGGGGCCACCAAGGTGTTCGCCTGGCCGACCACCGAGGTGGCGGTCATGGGGTCGGTGGCCGCTGTGCGCATCCTCAAGCGGCGCGAGCTGGCCGCCGCGCAGGAGGAGGAGCGGGCCGAGCTGGAGCAGCGGCTGGCCACCGAGCACGAGAAGCTGGCCGGAGGGCTCGACCGGGCCCGGGAGCTGGGGGTCATCGACGAGGTGATCAAGCCCGCGGAGACGCGCGGCGCCATCGCCAAGCTCCTCGCCCAGGCCACGCCCGCCCGCGGCGCCCACGGCAACATCCCGCTGTAGCTCTTTGACGATCGGCCCCGCACCGAGCACCGGTGCGGGGCCGATCGCGTGCTGCCCAAGAGGCCCCCGCACCGTGCTTTCCAAGAGGCCCCGCACCGGCATGAGTGCGGGGCCTCCTGGGCGTGGCGTTCGCCCGTGGCGTGGGCAGGGTCAGACGGCGGCGTGGAGCCAGCGGACGGGCGCACCGTCGCCCGCGTACCGGAACGGCTCCAGCTCCTCGTCCCAGGGCCGTCCGAGCATCTTGTCCAGCTCGTCCTCCAGCACGCACCGCCCCTGCGCGGCCATCATCATCGCCGCCCGGAGCCGTTCCTCGGGGATCATGATGTCGCCGGCCGCGCCGATGACCGCGGTGAAGGCGCCGAGCGTCGGCGTGTAGGCGTGGCGGGACCCGTCCACTCCCGGTGACGCGTCCTCGGTGATCTCGAACCTGAGGCGCTGCCAGCCCATGAGCGAGGAAGCGATGGCCGCGGCGATGCCGGCGCGGCCGTCCCACTCCGCCTGGGCCCGCACGACGTTGGGCGCGGCGGGTTGCGGAGTCCACGTCAGATCCACGGGCACGCCAAGGACACCCGCGACTGCCCATTCGATATGAGGGCACAGCGCGGGCTGAGCCGAGTGGACGTAAAGGACGCCACGAGCAGACACCGGACCTCCCGTTTCGGTACGAGGTGCGCCTTCCCCAACGGCCTCGCCCCGGGATGATCACAAGTGACTAGGGAGAGACTACCGTCGGTCGCTATCCGGCACCAGAGGGGGGCCATACCAACTTGGTGCGGGAGTGGCATGTGACAGTTGGACCAGCGGGGAAACATACCGCCTCATGGACATCCAATCTGTCGGCGCGTCGCTCATCCGGCCTGGTCAGGTGCTGACCGACCGCGCGGCACTGTCGGCCGTCTCGCGCTGGACCCAGGCGGTCTCGGAGGCGGACGGCGTCTGCGTGATCCACCTGTCGCCCGGCGCCGACCCCTGCGAGATCACCGCCGAACTCCGCGAGCGGGGCCTGCGAGCATCGCCGAACCACGTGTTCCGCGGCCAGCCCCTGTTCTTCGGTGGTCCCGCGTCCAGACCCTTTCCCACCCCGCCCATCGCCCACAAGCCGGGGCGGTCCCGCTCGGGCGTGGTCGTGGGGCTGCTCGACACCGGCATCGCCAAGCACCCGTGGTGGTCCGGCAGCGACTGGTACGGCGAGACCGCCCCCGAGAGCGCCGACGCGACGGAGGGCTCGCAGGCGGGGCACGGCACGTTCATCGCGGGCCTGCTGACCCGGCGGGCCCCGGGCGCGGAGCTGAGCGTGCACCGGGTGCTCGACGGCGACGGCATCGGCGACGAGGCGACCGTCGTCCGCGCCCTCCACCGCCTGCGCGAGCGCCCTCCGCAGGTGCTCAACCTCTCCTTCGGCGGCCACACCTACGACGACCGCCCGCCACCGCTGCTGTCAGACGCCATCGCCGCGCTGCCCGACACGGTGACCGTGGCCTGCGCCGGCAACACGGGGTCCGACCGGCCGTTCTGGCCGGCGGCGCTGCCCTCCGTGGTGGGCGTGGCCGCCGTGGACGCCGCGGAGGAACGGCGCGCCCCCTACTCCGGCTACGGCATCTGGGTGGACGCCTGCGCCCGCGGCGACTGGCTGACCAGCAGTTTCCTGGACGGAGACGACTTCGCGGGATACGCGGCGTGGAGCGGCACGTCGTTCGCCACCGCCCTGGTGGCGGGGGCCGTCGCGGACGGGGCCAAGAGCGAGCCGGCCAAGGAGGTCGCCAGACGGCTCTTCGAATCTGAGCGGGCCCGGCAAATTCCGGATCTGGGAGTTCTGATCCCGGCGAGTCTGTAGAGTTTACGCTCAGTCCTCAGCCAATCACGGGGAGGCATGATCGCCTACTCGTGCCGGACGGAAGGAGGCCGCGATGCGCGATTCAGCGGAGCTGCTCGCAGCGGCGGCCGAGGGCGACCGGACGGCCTGGGACGAGCTGGAGGCCAGGTTCGGGCCGCGTATGTGGGCGGTGGCCCGTGCGTGCGGCCTGAGCCCCTCCGACGCGGCGGACGCGGTCCAGGGTTCCTGGTTGCGCCTGCTGCAGCACCTCCCGAGCATCAGGGATCCGGCCGGGGTGGGGGCCTGGCTGGTGACGACCGTGCGCCGCGAAGCCCTCCTGCTGCTGCGCAAGGATCGTCCCGGGGTCTCCTCCTTCGAGGTCGTCGAAGACCCTGACCCGGAGTCCGCCGTCCTGGAGGCCGACGGCCGCCGCCTGCTCTGGAAGACGGTCTCCGACCTGCACGAGCCCTGCCGCTCACTCCTCCAGCTGGTCGCCGTCGACTTCGGCAACCAGCAGATGGCGGCACGGCTCGGACTGCCCGTGGGCAGCATCGGTCCGACCAAGGCCCGGTGCCTGGAAAAACTGCGCACTCTGATCTCAATACAGGAGACAGCGCAATGATCAACGACGAGTATTTCCTGGCAGCCCTCCGGTTGGCCTCCGGGAACGACCCGATCCCCGGCCAGGTGTCCGCCGCCGCGCGCGACGCCTACCGGCTCCGGGTCCCCGGGGCGGTGACGGCCGGCCCCACCGACCGCGGCGCCGCCGGCGGTGTACGCGATGACGAAGGCTCCCATCTGGTGCGCTTCGTCGTGGCGGGCCTCACCTTCGACCTGGAGATAACGATCGGCGACGGGCTCATCGACGTGGCGGGACACGTCTCCCCGTACCCGGGGGAGGGCGCGCTCATCGACGTGCGCACTCCCCATCTGACGCTCACCCGGCGGATCGCCGGCTCCGGCGACTTCGCCGCCACCGGCCTGCCGCCGGGCTGGCTGAGCGTGGTCTGCCACCGCCCCGGCCACAAGCCCGTTCAGACGCGATGGGTGCGCATCCGGCCCTGACGCGACCCTGATCCCCTTGTCGACCAGCCGAGAGAGCCGCGTCGCCTCTCTCGGCCGTTTCCGTTCCAAGGCAGCGAGTTTCCATCCCAAGGCACCCAATATGAGCGCAACACCAGAGCGACCCGACGACCGAGATCCACTCGTCGTGGCGGCCGAGGCCGCTGTCATGCGCTCCCTGGTCGATCCCGACCACGCCCTTCGCGCCGGCCGTACCGTGCTCTCCACGGCCCGCCGCGTCGGCGGCCCCGAGGCCGAGGCCGTCGCGCACAGGGCCATCGCGCTGGCCGCCCGCGAGCTCGGCGACCTGCGCAGCGCCGAGCACCACCTCCGCGAGGCCATCGCCACCCCGGGCGCCCCGCCGGAGCGCATCGCCCAGGCCCGGCTCTCCCTCGTCACCGTACGCACCGAGCTCGGCCACCCGCTCCAGGCCCTGCGGGTGGCCGCCCTGGCCTGGGCCCACCTCTCGCCGCTCGACCGCGCCAAGCTCGACACCCAGCGCGCGGTCGCGCTGGCCCGTCTCGGCCGCCACCAGGAGGCCATCGCCGCCTGCGACCGCGCGCTGCGGGCCCTCGTGACCGCTCCCGGCACCATCGACGACCGCAGGTTCCTGGCGGGCGGGCTGCTCAACCGCGGTCTCGTCCACTCCTACCGCGGCGACTGGGACGCCGCCATGCGCGACCTCACCGCCTGCCTGGAGATCTCCCGGCACTCCGGGCTGCGGCACCTGGCCCGCCTGTCCGCCGCGAACCTGCCCTTCCTCGCGGTACGGCGGGGCGACATCGCGGGGGCGTTCAAGCTCTACCGCGAGGCCGAGGACACCCTGTTCGGCTTCCCCGAGCGGCTGGCCACGATGCGGGCGGACTTCGCCGGCGCCCTGCTGGCGGCCCATCTGCCGGGCGAGGCCAGGGCCATGCTGAGCCTGGCCGTACCCGATCTCGAGGTGTCGGGGGCGCACGTGGCGCTGGCCGAGGCCCGGCTGAAGCTGGCGCAGGTGGAGCTGCTGACCGGCGACCCGCGCCGGGCGCTGGAGGTGGCCGAGCAGGCGGCCGGCGAGCTGGCCGCGCAGGACCGGACGTCATGGCTGCCGCTGGCCAGGGAGGTCGTCCTGCGGGCCCGGCTGACGCTCGAACCCGTCACGCCCGCCCTGGTCGCCGACCTGGTCGCGTGCGCGGACGAGCTGGAGGACGGCCTGGCGCATCTGGCGGGCGCGGCCGCGCTGCGGCTGGTGGCGGCCGAGGCGGCGCTGGCCGTGGACGACCACCCGACGGCCTCGGCGCAGCTTGCCCTCCTCACCGAGCACGCCGAACGCGAGGAGCCGCATCCCCCGATCGGCACCCGGCTCACCCCGCTGGAGTCCGCGCCGGCGCGGGAGGCGGAGATCCCGGTGCCGCTGCGGCAGCACGCGCTCGCGCTGGAGGCATCGCTGCAGGAGGACGCCACGGGGGCTTTCCGGGCGGTCCGCGTCGGGCTGTCGGAGGTGAGCGAGCGGGTGGAGACGTTCGACGATCCCTCGCTGCGCGCCCACGCGGCCAGGGCCGGGGAGCGGCTGGCGGGGTTCGGGCTGGGGCTGGCGGTGCGGGGCGGGTCCGCCGGGGAGGTGTTCGAGTTCGCGGAGCGGTGGCGGGCGGTGGCCGCGCCCTCGCACGCGTGCTCGCTGGTGGATCCCGAACGGGTGCGGGCGGAGCTGGGGTGCGGGGCGCTGGTGGAGTTCGTGGCGGACGAGGACGCGTTGCTGGCCGTACTCGTCACCGGGGAACGGGTGACGCTGCGGCGGGTGGGAGACGCTCGGCAGGTCAAGGAGGCGATCGTCCGGCTCCGTCACGCGCTGCGCCGCCAGTGCTCCGGGACGCAGCGTCCTCGCTGCGACCTGGAGAGCGTCGAGGTGGCGGCCCTGGAGGTCGAAGGGCTGCTGCTGCGTCCGCTCCTCGCTGAGCTGGGAGACGGGCCGCTGGTGGTGGTGCCGGTGGACGCCCTGCACACGCTGCCGTGGGGAGCGCTGCCGTGCCTGCGTGAACGCCCGGTCAACGTGGTCGCCAGCGCGGCCGGCTGGGTGCGGGCCCGGGAGCTCGCCCGCGCCCGCCGCAGCGGCCCGCCGTCGGTGGTGGCGGCGGCCGGGCCCGCCCTGGCGCACGCGCACGCCGAGGTGCGCAACGTGCTCGCCTGCCACCCGGACGGGCGCGAGGCGCCGGGGCGCACCGGGCCGGTGCTGGAGGCTCTGGCTGCGGCCGACGTCCTGCACCTGGCCGCGCACGGGGTCTTCCACGCGCGCAGCCCGCTGGTGTCCGGGATCACGCTGGAGGACGGCTCGCTGATGGCCTACGACCTGCTGGACATCCCGCGGTCGCCGGGGCTGGTGGTGCTGTCGGCCTGCAACTCGGGGATGTCACGCACGCCGGTGGAGGGGGCGCCGCTGGGCCTGCCCGGAACGTTCCTGGCCAAGGGGTCCGCGTGCGTGGTGGCCGGGCTGGTGCCGGTGCGTGACGAGGGGGCCTGGGCGCTCATGAGCATGTTCCACGAACTGCTGGTGGCGGGCCGGCCCCCGGACGCGGCCCTGGCCTCCGCCGCCGCCAAGACCGGCGAGACCGGCTTCGTCTGCTTCGGCGCCGGCGACCATCCGTTGTATTAGCGGTCAGTGGTACGGGGGCCGCAGAGCCGATCAGCCCGGCCCCCACACCGGCGCAGGGCCAGGGCGGCCGGCCGTCGGCGGTGAGGTCAGCCGGTGGCGACCGGCCGGGAGGGGTCGGCCACCCAGTTGGACCAGGAGCCGACGTACAGGGCGGCGGGCAGGCCGGCCATCTCCAGGGCCAGCACCTCGTGCGCGGCCGTCACGCCGGAGCCGCAGTAGGCCCCCGCCTGAACCCCCTCCCGGACCCCGAGCCCGGTGAAGCGGTCCCGGAGGGCGGCGGGCGCGAGAAAGCGGCCGTCGGGCCCGACGTTCTCCGTCGTGGGCGCATTGACGGCCCCGGGAACGTGCCCGGCCACGGGATCGATCGGCTCGACCTCGCCCCGGTAGCGTTCGGCGGCTCGGGCGTCGAGCAGCACGCCCTGGGTGGCCAGCGCCCCCGCCTCGTCGGCCGTCAGCGCCGGCATCCCGCCGGGCCGCGCGGTGAAGTCGCCGGACGCCGCGAGGTCGGGTGAGTCCTTCGTGGTGGGCAGCCCGGCCTCGGTCCACGCGGGCAGCCCGCCGTCGAGGACGCGGACGTCCTGGTGGCCGAAGTAGCGCAGCGCCCACCAGGCCCTGGCCGCGACCGTGGATCCGGCGTCGTCGTAGACCACCACGGGGCGCCCGTCCGACACGCCGAGCCGCCGCATCGCGCTCTGGAACGCGCCCGCCTCGGGCAGCGGATGCCGCCCGCCCGCGCCGGGCGGGGCCGCGAGGTCCTGGTCGAGGTCACAGTAGACGGCGCCGGGGATGTGCCCCTCGCGGTAGAACTCCACCCCGGGCGGCCCACCGAGCCGCCAGCGGACGTCGAGCACCGTCACGTCATCGAGCGCGGCGAGCTCGGCCGGTGTGATCAGCGGGCTGGTCAAGGCGTACCCCCAGAGAATTCGTCGCCGGAACTCGTCACAGTATCTCCGGCCAGGTCACGTGCGGGCCTGCAGGAGGGGCACGTGCTGCTCGGCCGCCGTCATCGAGCCGTGGTAGCCGGTGAACAGAGCCTCGATCCTGTGATGGGTAGGCGCGATGATCGCCAGGTCGGCGTACGGCACGGCCACGACGTCGCCGATGCGCCCCAGCCACGCGTCCCGCACCCGGGGGCCGAACCAGCCCGACTCCACCGCCTCCCGCCTGGAGACCACCCAGGCCTTCCCCCGCAGGGTCTCGCGCCACGCCTCCAGCACGTCCCGCGCGGCTCCCGGCTCGGCGTAGACGTGCCTGGCCCTGGCCTCGCCGCCGAGCAGCGCCACACCCTCCGTCAGCTCGGGCACGCTCTCGGCGTCGATCTTCTCGGTGGCGTTGACCATGCCGTGGTCGGCGGTCACGTAGAGGGCGGATCCAGGGGGCAGGCCCTCCGCGAGCCGCTGGGCCATGTCGTCGACGACGGCGAGCTGCCGCAGCCACTCCTCGCTGCCCCAGCCCGTCATGTGCCCGGCTGCGTCCAGATCGCCGTAATAGACGGTGACATGCGCCGCCCCTTGGCGCATGGACTCGTGCACGCGGGCCACGCGGTCGTCCACGGTGTCGGCGGCCACGTAACGGACGCCCCGGTAGACGGCCTGCGTCAGGCCGGTGCCCTCGAACTCGGCGGGGGCGACGTAGACGGCGTCGAGCCCGGCCCGGGTGGCGCGCTGGTAGACGGTCGGGGCGGGCTGCCAGAGCTCGGGATCCATGGTGAGGCCGTCGGGAAGGGTCCACCGCAGGCAGTTGAACAGGTGGCCGGTGCCGGGGACGGCCAGCGTCAGGCCGAGCATGCCGTGCTCGCCCGGGGTCAGGCCGGTGCCCAGGGAGCAGAGGCTGGTGACGGTCGTGGCCGGGAATCCGGCGGTGAGCGTCCTGCCCGCCAGGCCGGACAGGAACGGGGCGGTCTCGGCGTGCGCCCTCAGCAACTCGGCGCCAAGGCCGTCGACCAGGAACAGGCACACGCGATCGGCCGGCTCCAGGACGAGCGGCCCTCCGCCTGCCGCGCCGGGCAGACTCGCCGGATCCGAGGCGCCCGCCGCACCGGGCGGACTCGCCATGTCCGGCTCGGGTGCGCGCACACCCAGCGCCGCCAGCAACGCGTCGGGCAGGTCCGCGAGTGACCCGCCGCCGTACCCCGGCACCAGCATGTCGTTCATCCTATGCCTTGGCGGATCTCCCGCTCAGGAAGCGCGGGCGGTGGCCTCGGAGAGGGCCTTGGCGAAGGCGAGGACGTGGGTGACCGCTTCCGGGCCGTCGGCCGCCTCGCTGACCCGGAGGGACAGGTCGTCGGCCGTGATCGCGCCCGTGTAGCCGTGGTCGGCCTCGCAGTTCTCGTCGCCGCAGGTGGCCGGCTCCAGGTCCACGTGGGAGATGGCGCCCCAGCCGATCGTGAGCGTCACCTCTGTGGGAGGCACGCCGGGGACGTAGGAGGCGGGGTCGGGCACCACGCGCGTGACGGCGACCGACTGGACACGGGTCAGGCGCACGGCCTCCGTGGTCGTGGAGGCGTGGGACGTCGAGACGCCCTCCACCGCGGGATGCTCGTCGGTGTGGCAGACCAGCAGCCGCGTCGCCGAGAGCACCAGCACCGTGACGTGCCTGCGCACCTCCATGGCGGGATCGAAAGTGGCCTCGTGATGGACCACGAAGGCGGTCACTGCCTCCTTGCCCAGCGCGGATTCGACCGCATCGGTGACGAGGTCGGGATAGTAGCCGCTGCGCTCGATCGCTTCACGCAGGCCCGCGGCTGAGACTCGGGTTTCCCTCATGGGTCCATCCTGCCAGGGCGAGGCTGCGTGCTCATCCGCCGGATATAACGCTCTATAACGTCTTTTATCCAGGCATCAGGGGGCGCTTCGGTTCACCCCATTCGCTCCCGCCGGCCACCCTTCGCTGAGAGCTGATCAGGACAGCCTCCGGGGGCCGCCGTCGAGGCGTGGGCCCGCCGGGGTGCGGAGGGTGGCGCGGGCGCCGAGGACGATGACCCCCGACTCGCCGACGAGCACCTGGTCCAGGTCGAGCCTGGCCACCTCCGGCAGGTCGTGGGCCAGGCGGCCGACGCGTACCAGGAGGTCTTCCAGGGCGGCCACGGCCACGGGCGGGTAGCCGTACTCGCCGAAGAGCAGCGGGGCCGCGCGGACGGAGCGCACGAGCGCGGCGGCGTCCTCGCGGGTCAGGGGGGCCAGGCGGAAGCCCTGGTCGAGGAGGAGGCGCGCGGTCACCTCGCCGAGCCCGAACGAGACGAAGGGGCCGAACGCGGGGTCCTCGACGACGCCCACGACGGTCGGGACGGCCGGCTGCGGCGCCATGCGCTGGACCGCCAGCTCCACGCGTTCGCCCAGCTGGTCGGCGAACTCGGCATAGGCGTGGCGGACCATCTCGGGCCCGGTCAGGCCGAGACGCACGGTGCCCGCGCGCCGCGAGGCGCCGGGGTCGGCCACCTTGAGCACCACCGGCCACCCGAGCCGCTCGGCCGCCCGCACCGCCTCGTCCGGCGAGCGCACCACTTCGGCGGGCCAGACGGTGAGGCCGTAGCAGGACAGGAGCTCGGCGGCGTCCACCTCGACCGGCGGGCCCGGCTGCGCGAACGCCCCCTCTTCCGACGCGCCGGTCCGTGCCGGAACGGTCGGGGTGAGGGCCGTCCGGACGAGGGCCTTGGCGCGGACCGTGTCGATGCCGTCGAGCTCCGGCGGCGGCACCGCCGGGTGGGCGAACCACTTCGCGTAGCGGACCACGTGGGCGAGCGCGCGCACGGCCTCCTCGGGCGCCGCGTATGAGGGGATCGAGCCGCGCGCGGGAGCCGTCCCGCACCCCGGCGGGCCCGTCTCGACGCGCAGGGCCGGGTGCATGCCCAGATGCCCCTGGAACGTCGCCAGCACCGGCTTGCCGGAGTCCTTCGAGACCCGCAGCAGCTCGGCCGCCACCGCGTCCGTGTCGCCGGGGATGGGCGGCATGTAGATCACGACGGCGGCGTCCACGTCGGGCGAGGCCAGCTCGCCGGCGAGGGCCGCGCCGAACTCCGAGGCCCCGGCGGCGGCGCCCAGGTTGACCGGCGGGCGGGGGTCGAGGCCGGCGGCGAGGCAGGCGTCGGCGGCCAGGAGGCCGAGCGCGTCGGAGTTGGTGACGAGCGCGACCCGGGGCCCGGCGGGCAACGGCTGGTAGGCCAGCAGCTGGCCCACGTCGAACAGCTGGATGAGGTCGTCGACCCTGATCAGCCCCGCCTGCTCGAACAGCGAGCTGATCGCCGAGTCGGGCAGCCGCAGCTCCTCCGCCGAATGCCCGGAGGGGGTGCCGCCGCTCTTGACCACCACGACCGGCTTGCTGCGCGCGATGCGCCTGGCCAGCCGGGTGAACTTGCGCGGATTGCCCAGCGACTCCAGGTAGAGCAGGATCACCTCGGTCGAGTCGTCTTCCTCCCAGTACTGCAGCAGGTCGTTGCCGGACACGTCGGCCCGGTTGCCTGCGGAGACGAACGTCGAGATGCCCATGCCGCGCTGTGCCACCCGCTGGAGCAGCGCCGTACCGAGCGCGCCGGACTGGCTGAAGAACCCCACCTTGCCCCGGCACGGCAGGGTGGCGGCGAGGGTCGCGTTGAGCTGGACGGCGGGGTCGGTGTTGGCGATGCCGAGACAGTTGGGGCCCACGACGCGCAGCCCGTACGAACGCGCGAGGCGAGCCAGCTCGTCCTGCCTGGCCTTGCCCTCCGGGCCCGTCTCCCCGAACCCGGAGGAGACCACGACCAGCCCGTGCACGCCCTTCTCCGCGCACTCCTTGACCACGTCGATCACGCCGGAGGCGGGCACGGCCACCACGGCCAGGTCGACGTCGCCGTCGATGGCCCCCACGCTCGGATAGGCCCGCACGCCCGCCACGGCCCGCACCTCCCGGTGCACCGGGTAGACGGGGCCCGTGAAGTCGGCGGCCAGCAGGTTGCGCAGGACGGTCTGGCCCACCCCGCCGGGCTCGCGCGAGGCGCCGATGACGGCGACCGAGCCGGGGGCGAGCAGCCTGCCGATGGACCGGGACTCGGCGCGGTGCTCGCGGGCGAGCGTCACCTCCGTCGAGGTCTCGGTGGGGGTGAGGTCGAGCGTCATGCGTACGACGCCGTCCTCGAACTGGCTCTGGGCCGTGTAACCGGCCTGGCGCAGCAGCCCCATCATGCGCATGTTGGCGGGCAGGACGTCGGCGACGAAGCGTTCGATGCCGTTCTCGCGGGCGGTGGCCGCCAGGTGCTCCAGGAGCACGGAGGCCACTCCCCTGCCCTGGTGCGCGTCCTCGACGAGGAAGGCGATCTCGGCCTCGCCGGGGCCGGTGCGGTCGTAGCGGATGACGGCGACCATCTCGGCGCCGATGGTGGCGATCAGCGCGACCCGGTTGACGTAGTCGACGTTGGTGAACCGCTCGACTTCCCGGTCGGACAGCCGGGGCCTCGGCCCGAAGAACCGGAAATAGATCGACTCGTCCGACAGTCGCGAGTAAAAAGAGCGGAGGCGGTCGGCGTCTGCGGGCTTGATCGGCCGGACGTGCGCCGTGCCTCCGTCGGCCAAAACGACGTCGGCTTCCCAGTGGGCCGGATAGTGTGCCTCCACAGTGTCGAGCGTAAACCCGCATTTCATATGCCAAGACCGGAGCCCCCGTTGGGCAACGCTTGTGCATCGACTGCAGCCCGGTGTCGTGGGACCGCCCCACGGGCAGCCCGGAAGCTGTTAGTTTTGCCGTGGCCAGGCTCGTTCTGAAGGCAGCAAGGTGGTGACATCATGACGCGGGTCGTCGTGGTGGGCGATCTCATGACCGACGCGGTCGCGCGCGCCCGTTATGCGCTTGCCAGGGCGAGTGACACCCCGGCGATCGTGACCATGCACGGCGGCGGCTCGGGGGCGAACATCGCCTCATGGCTAGCCGTCGAGGGCGCCGAGGTGGCCTTCATCGGCCGCAGGGGCGCCGACATCACGGGGCGTAACCGTGACATGGAGTTGATGGGCTACGGCGTCGACGCCCGGCTCGTCATGGACCCTGAGCGGCCCACCGGCACCTGCGTGGTGCTGGTCACGCACAAGGGCGAGCGCACCATGCTCTCCGACCCCGGTGCCAACGCCGCGCTGTCGCCCGAGGACCTGCCGCGCGACCTGTTCTCCAGCGGCGCGCACCTCCACCTGTCCGGCTACACGCTGATCAACGAGGGCTCGCGCGACGCGGGCCTCGCTGCGCTCGACATGGCCAGGCGCGGCGGGATGTCGATCTCGGTCGACTGCGCCTCGTCCGCGCCTCTGGAGCGTACGGGCGCCGAGTCGTTCCTGGAGTGGACCAACGGGGTCAAGCTGCTGTTCGCCAACATCGAGCAGGCCAAGGTGCTGACCGGCCGCGACGACGCCGAGGCCGCCGCCAAGGTGCTGACGGCGTGGTTCCCGCAGGTCGTCATCAAGATGAACTCCGAAGGCGCGCTGTGGTACGCCAACGGCCGCCCCGACCCGGTCCACGTGGCCGCCGAGCCGGTCGACAAGATCGTGGACGGCACGGGTGCCGGAGACGCGTTCAGCGCCGGTTTCCTGCCCGTCTGGCTGGCGGGCAAGCCGCCGACCGAGTCGCTGGCCGCCGGCTGCCGGCTGGCCGCGAAGGCCATCGCGCACCTGGGCGCCCGCCCGCCGTTCTAGTCCCACAGGGCTCCGTTGTGAGCGGTCCTGCACCGCTATGGTGGAGAAAATCGGGATGAGCGCGAAATAAGGGAGCCGGATGCGCGGCGTGCGTCCGTTACGGCCGGGCGACCCCACGTCGGTGGGCTCGTACAAGGTCACCGGCTTTCTCGGCGAGGGCGGTCAGGGCAGCGTCTACCTCGGCGTCTCCCCTTCGGGCGAGCAGGTCGCGATCAAGCTGCTGCACGCCAGGTTCGCCGACGACGAGCAGGCGGTACGCCGCTTCCGCCGCGAGGCCGAGGCGGCCCGGCGGGTGGCCGAGTTCTGCACGGCACGCGTGCTCGAGGTCGGGGCCGTCAACGACCAGCCCTTCATCGTCGGCGAGTACGTCGACGGGCCCTCCCTGCAGCACCAGGTCACCAAGGAAGGCCCCGTCCAGGGCCCGGCGCTCATGCGGCTGGCGATCACCACCGCCACGGCCCTGGTGGCCATCCACGGGTCCGGGGTCGTCCACCGGGACTTCAAGCCCAGCAACGTGCTGCTCGGGCCGGACGGGCCCCGCGTGATCGACTTCGGCATCGCCCGGGCGCTCGACATCAGCCAGAGCCTGACCACCGGCATCGTGGGGACGCCCGCGTTCATGGCCCCCGAGCAGTTCCTCGGAGAGGCCTCCCCGGCGAGCGACGTGTTCGCCTGGGCGGGCACCATGATCTTCGCCGCCACCGGGCGCGGGGCCTTCGGCTTCGGGCCGCTGCCCGTGGTCATGCACCGCATCCTCAACCTCGACGCCGACCTGAACGGCGTGCCACCGGAGTTGGCGCCGCTGCTGTGGGCCTGCCTGGCCAAGGACCCCCGGCGACGCCCCACCGCCGAGCAGCTGATGCGGGACCTCATCCGCGCCGGCACCGCCCCTCCGGGAGCACAACCGATCAGCGGCCCTCAGGCGAACGGGGGGCACCTCCGTCCCGGGGCACCCCTGGCGTATCCGGTCAGCGGCCCCGTACGGCCGCCCGCGCCGGGGGTCGCGACCGAGCCTTCGCGGCGGCGCGGGCAGCGGAGGGCGCTGGTCTCGATCGGGGCGGCGGCCACCGCGCTCGTGACCGGGATCTCGGTGTGGCTCGTGGCGCGGACCCATCCCGAGGACCCCCGGCCGGACCCCACTCCCACGTCCTCCTCGCCCGTGGCGGCCTTCGGGGCGGCCGTGACCTCCGTGGCGGACCCTTCGGCCAGGAAGGGCGGGACCCTGCGCGTCGTCTCGCCGTACGAGCTGGAGTCCGTCGATCCGGGGAACATGTACACGATGGATTCCCTGAACCTGGTCCGGCTCTACGGGCGTTCGCTGACGATGTTCAGGCCGGTGCCGGGGGCCGCCGGGACACAGGTCGTGCCGGACCTGGCCGAATCGCTCGGCGTGCCGGGCGACGGGGGCAAAACCTGGACGTACAAACTCCGACAAGGCGTGAAATATCAGGACGGCACGCCGATCACCTCCGAGGACGTCAAGTACGCGATCCTGCGGAGCATGGATCCCTCGCGCAATCTGGGATCGAGCCACTTCGACCTCATGCTCGACCTCCCCTCCGGCTACCAGGGCCCCGCCAAGTCATCGAGCGCGAACACCGACTCGGCCATCCAGACCCCCGACGAGCGGACGATCGTCTTCCGTCTCAAGCGGCCGTACGCGACGTTCGACGACGTCGTGCAGCTCCCCGAGACCGTCCCCGTGCCGAAGGCCAAGGACACGCGGGACGGCGTCCTCGCCTCGGGCCCGTACAAGATCGAGAGCGTGTCCGCCGACAAGAAGAAGCTCGTCCTCACCCGCAACGACCAGTGGGCCGCCGCCACGGACCCCAACCGCGACCCGCTCCCCGACCGGTACGAGATCGACTACCAGGTCACCGACGCCGAGCAGCGGCTGCGGGCCGGCACCGCGGAGTTCGGCCCGTCCATCACCTCGCCGGACGCCGGGGCGGCGGTGCTCGCCGACCCGGCGCTCAAGAAGCGGGCCGACGCCCCGGTGACCGCGTCGGTGCGCATGCTGGCGATCAACCCGCAGGTGCCGCCGTTCGACCAGGTCGACTGCCGCAAGGCGGTGGTCCGCGCGCTCAACCTCAAGAACCTCGCCCGCGCGTACGGCCCCGGAACCGCGCAGTCCAAGCTGCCCACCTCGCTCGTGCCGCCCACGGTCGCCGGCGGCCGCTGGCCCGATCCGAACCTGAAGGCCGAGGGTGACCAGCAGGCCGCCAAGCAGTCGCTGCGCGCGTGCGGGAAACCGTCCGGGTTCACCACCGACTACGTCTTTCGGGACCTGCCCAGCGAGAAGCAGATGGCCGAGGTCGTCCAGCGCGACCTCGGCGAGATCGGCATCGACGTCAAGCTGCGGCAGGTCTCCACCCTGGAGTTCCACAAGTCGTACGGCGGCAACCCCGGGCAGCTCAAGCGGCAGGGCATCGGCCTGATCCCCAAGTCCTGGGCGCCCGACTGGCCCGACCCCGACTCGTTCCTGTCGTCGATCGCGGACAGCCGGCAGATCACCGACACGTACTCGTTCAACGTGAGCGTCCGCGTCAAGGCGATCGACGACCTCATGGACCAGGCCCGGGCCGAGCTCGACGCGGGCAAGCGGGCCGACCTGTGGACCGAGGTGGAGCAGAAGCTCGCCGACGAAGCCGTGCTCGTGCCGCTGGTCTGGATCAGCCCGCTGCTGCTACGCGGCCAGAACGCCGCCAACGTCCACGTCAGCCCGGTCTACGACAACTACGACCTGCTCACCATGGGCGTCAGGTAGGCGACCTCACGAGGTGACGGCCAGGGCGAGCGGGAGGACCGCCGGAGCGCCCGCGTGCCGGATCAGGGCCGCCGCCAGCGTCATCGTCCACCCCGTGTCGACGCGGTCGTCCACCAGCAGCACCGACCCGCCGCACTGCGCGATCGAAGCGCCCAGCTCCTTGGGCATGGCGAGCGTCCCCCGGACCGCCTGCACCCGCTTCGCGCTGTTGAACTGCTGCCCGGGCGCTCCCGCCCGATAGCCCAGCTCGCCGAGATAGGACAGCCGGCCCACGGACGCCAGCCGCTCGGCGAAGCTCCGCACCAGCGTGGGGCGGGTCGCGGACGGAACGCTGACCACGGCCACGGGCCGCTCGCGCCATTCCCAGGACGCCAGCACCTGCACCACGGCCTTGAACACGTCGTCGGACACCGGTCCGTCGCCTCCGTGGAACAGCTCCCGCAGCCGGTTGCCCCAGCCGATGTCGGTCAGCCGCCCGAGCGCGCGGCCGGGCTCGGCGCCCAGCTCCGGCTTGATCCGCCCGGACAGGTCGGCCAGCCCGGTGGGCCACTGCCTGCGGGCCTCGATCTCCACGCCGGGCCTGCTCAGCCGCTGGCGGGCGCCCTCGACGGCCTGCGCGCCGATCTCCGGCGAGCGGTGCCGCCCGGTGCAGTTGTCGCAGCGGCCGCACGGCGTGGCGGTCTCGTCGTCGAGGTGCCTGCGCAGGAACTGCTCCCGGCACTCGGACGTCGTCAGATAGCCCAGCATGGCCTCCTGCTCGGCCCTGCGCTCGGCGGCGATGCGGGTGTAGCGCTCGACGTCGTACGCCCACGGCTCGCCGGTGGCCTCCCAGCCGCCCTTGACCCGCCGGACCGCGCCGTCCACGTCGAGCACCTTGAGCATCATCTCCAGCCGGCTCCGGCTCAGGTCGACCGCCGTCTCCAGCGCCGGGGTGGACATGAGGCCGCGCTCTTCGAGCGTCTGGAGCGTGGTCCGTACGACCGGCTCGGGCGGGAACGCCAGCGAGGCGAAATATGACCAGATATCCCGATCCTCGGTGCCCGGCAGCAGGATCACCTCGGCCCGCTCGACCCCGCGCCCGGCCCGGCCGACCTGCTGGTAGTAGGCGACGGGCGACTGCGGCGCCCCCACGTGCACCACGAACCCCAGGTCCGGCTTGTCGAACCCCATCCCCAGCGCGCTCGTCGCCACCAGCGCCTTGAGCTTGTTGGTCAGCAGCGCCTCCTCGGCGGCCAGCCGCTCGGCCGGGTCGGTCTGCCCGGAGTAGGCGGCCACCTCGAACCCCTGGTCGCGCAGGTATCCGGCGATCTCGTGGGCGGCGGCGACGGTGAGGGTGTAGACGATGCCGGAGCCGGGCAGCTCGCGCAGCGTCTGCGCCAGCCAGGCCAGCCGCTGCTCGGCGGTGGGCAGGCGCACGACGCTCAGATGCAGGCTCTCCCGCTCCAGCGCCCCGCGCAGCACCAGCGTGCCGTCGCCGTCGTCGCCGGGCAGGCGCATCTGCTCGGCCACGTCACGGGTGACGCGGGCGTTGGCGGTGGCGGTGGTGGCCAGGACGGGAATGCCCGGCGGCAGCTCCTCGAACAGCGTGGCCAGCCTGCGGTAGTCGGGCCGGAAGTCGTGACCCCAGTCGGAGATGCAGTGGGCCTCGTCCACCACCACGAGCCCGGCGCTCTCGGCCAGCTCGGGCAGGACGTTGTCGCGGAAGTCGGGGTTGTTAAGCCGCTCGGGGCTGACCAGCAGCACGTCGACCATGCCCTCGGCGACCTCGCCGTAGATCTCCTCCCACGCCTCGGGGTTGGCGGAGTTGATCGTGACGGCCCTGATGCCGGCCCGCTCGGCGGCGGCGATCTGGTTGCGCATGAGCGCCAGCAGCGGGGAGACGATGACCGTGGGGCCCTCGCCGAGCTCGCGCAGGAGCCCGGTGGCCACGAAGTAGACGGCCGACTTGCCCCAGCCGGTGCGCTGCACGACGAGCACCCGCCGCCGATCCAGCACCAGCGCCTCGATCGCGGCCCACTGGTCCTCGCGCAGCACGGCGTGCTCCCCGGCCAGGGCCCGCAACCGCTCCTCGGCCTCTTCAC
This sequence comes from Nonomuraea sp. NPDC052116, assembly GCF_040680035.1. NCBI lineage: Bacteria > Bacillati > Actinomycetota > Actinomycetes > Streptosporangiales > Streptosporangiaceae > Nonomuraea > Nonomuraea sp. NPDC052116. Next base: position 247,130 of record NZ_JBFAWA010000019.1, read on the forward strand.
GCAGCATCGCGACATCGGGGGCTTCACTCATGCCCCCCTTGTTACCAGCTTTCTCCGACGGAATGGGCCGCCGACCGCCATACCCGCCCCGCATTCGGTGGAACTGTGACCTCAGAGGGGCTTACGGACCGCTACTTGTCGGCGTGCTCGGGGAAGGCGTTGATGGTGACGCGGTGCATGCGGCGGCGCTCGGTGTAGTCGGCCACCGCGTAGTGCTGGGTCGGGCGGTTGTCCCAGAACGCCAGCGTGCCGGGCCGCCACCGCAGCCGGAGCTGGTACTCCGGCGACCGGATGTGGTCGATCAGGAGCGGCAGCAGCGCCTCGTTCTCCCGGTCCGTCAGCCCCACCAGGCGGGTCGTGGAGGCGCGGTTGACGAACAGGGCCTTGCGGCCCGTCTCCGGGTGCACGCGCACCACCGGGCGCACCATCGGCGGCCACTTGGCCTGGATCTCGGCCAGGTCGAACGGGTGCCCCTTCGCGATCGCCTTCTTCATCGACATCGTGATGTCGTGCTCGGCGGTCAGCTCGTCGCACAGCCGCTGCAGCGACGGCGAGAGCGTCTCGTACGCCAGGTACGTGTTCGCCCAGCACGTGTCCCCGCCCACGCTGGGCAGCTGGACGCAGCGGAGCAGGGAGCCCATCGGCGGGGTGGGCTCGAAGGTGTTGTCGCTGTGCCACTCGTCCCCGCCCTCGCCTTTTGGTGAGGTCTGGTCGAGGACGTGGATGGGGCTGGTGGAGTCCTTCTTGAAGGCCGGGTGGTTGAGCGTGCCGAAGTTCAGGGCGAATTGCAGGTGCTGTTCGTCGTCGATGTGCTGGTCGCGGAAGAACAGCACGAGGTGCCTGAGCCAGCCGGCCCGCAGGGTGGCGACCTCTTCCTGCGACAGCGGTTTGCGCAGATCGACCCCGGTGACCTCGGCGCCGATATGCATGGTCACGGGATGGAACTCGATCATGACGCCTCCGGATACAGGTGGGAACCCTCGGCCCGAACGTACGACCCAAGCAATTGCTTGGTCAAGGGCTGTCCGGGAGAGCCTTCCGTACACGCCGGGCGCGACTTGTAGCGCCAACGAGTCGCGGGCACCCGAATACCTTCGGCACAATGTTCGACATGGCCCGACGCACGACTGCACCCCCGCCCGAGGACTTCGAGGAGCGGATCGTCGACATCGACGTCACCTCCGAGATGCGCACCAGCTATCTCGAGTACGCCTACTCGGTGATCTACCAGCGCGCCCTGCCCGACGCGCGCGACGGCCTCAAGCCCGTGCAGCGTCGCATCCTCTACTCGATGAGCGAGATGGGCCTGCGCCCGGATCGCGGCCACGTCAAGTCGTCGCGCGTCGTCGGCGACGTCATGGGCAAGCTGCACCCCCACGGTGACAGCGCCATCTACGACGCCCTGGTGCGCCTGGCGCAGCCGTTCTCCATGCGCCTGCCGCTCGTCGACGGACACGGCAACTTCGGCTCGCCCGACGACCTGCCCGCCGCCATGCGATACACCGAGGCCAGGCTGGCCCCGGCGGCGATGCTCATGGTCGACTCCCTCGACGAGGACACCGTCGACTTCAAGCCCAACTACGACGGCCAGGAGACCGAGCCGGTCGTCATGCCGTCGGCGTTCCCCAACCTGCTGGTCAACGGCACCAGCGGCATCGCGGTCGGCATGGCCACCAACATGGCGCCGCACAACCTCAACGAGGTCGTGGCCGCCGCCCGCCACCTGATCAAGAAGCCGGACGCGACGCTGGACGAGCTGATGACGTTCGTCCCGGGTCCCGACCTGCCGACGGGCGGCTCGATCATCGGGCTGCAGGGCGTGCGCGACGCGTACGAGACGGGGCGCGGCACGTTCCGCATGCGGGCCAAGTGCGCGGTCGAGCAGATCACGCCCCGCCGCAAGGGCATCGTCGTCACCGAGCTCCCCTACAACGTCGGCCCCGAGCGCGTCGTCACCAAGATCAAGGAGCTGGTGAACGCCAAGAAGCTCCAGGGCATCGCCGACCTCAAGGACCTCACCGACCGCCACAAGGGCCTCCGGCTGGTCATCGAGATCAAGAACGGCTTCATCCCCGAGGCCGTCCTGGAGGAGCTCTACCGGCTGACGCCGATGGAGGAGACGTTCGGCATCAACAACGTCGCCCTCGTCGACGGCGAGCCGCGCACGCTCGGCCTGCGCGAGATGCTCCAGGTCTACGTCGACCACCGGCTCGAGGTGGTGCGCCGCAGGTCGGAGTACCGGCGGCGCAAGCGCGAGGAGCGCCTCCACCTGGTCGACGGCCTCATCATCGCCCTGCTCAACATCGACGAGGTCATCCAGGTCATCCGCTCCTCCGACGACTCGGCCGAGGCCCGCACGCGGCTGATGGACGTGTTCGACCTGAGCGAGATCCAGGCCTCCTACATCCTGGACACGCCGCTGCGCCGGCTCACCAGGTTCGACAAACTGGAGCTGGACCGGGAGAAGGAGACGCTGAGCGACGAGATCGCCAAGCTGACCGAGATCCTCTCCTCCGACGCCAAGCTGCGCCAGGTGGTCTCCGGCGAGCTGGCCGACGTGGCCAAGAAGTACGGCATGCCGCGCCGCACCGTCCTGCTGGAGGCGCCCGGCGTCACCCGCACCCCGGTCGCGGTCGTGGACCTGCAGGTGGCCGACGACCCGTGCCTGGCGCTGCTGTCCTCGACCGGGCTGCTGGCCCGCACCTCCGACGCCACGCCGCTGTCGGGCGAGGGCGAACGGTCGGCGCACGACGTGCTGGTGTCGGTCGTGAAGACGTCCGTACGCGGTGAGGTGGGCGTGGTGACGTCGCTGGGCCGGCTGATCCGGATCCAGGTCGTCGACCTGCCGACCCTGCCGACCACGGCCAACCCGCCGTCCCTGTCGGGCGGGCACCCGGTGTCCGAATACGTCTCGCTGCAGCCCGACGAGAAGGTCGTCGGCCTGGGCTCCCTCGACCCCGACGGCCCCGGCCTGGCCCTGGGCACGGCGCAGGGTGTGGTCAAGCGGGTGGTGCCCGACTATCCGGCCAACCGCGACGACTTCGAAGTGGTCACGCTGAAGGACGGCGACATCGTGGTGGGCGCGGTCGAGCTGGTGTCGGAGTCGCACGACCTGGTGTTCATCTCCTCCGACGCCCAGCTCCTGCGCTACCCGGCCTCGCAGGTGCGCCCGCAGGGCCGCCCGGCGGGCGGCATGGCGGGCATCCGGCTCGACAACGGGGCGCGGGTGATCTGGTTCGGGGTGGTGGATCCCGAGCGTCCCGCGCACGTGGTCACGATCGCGGGCTCCTCGACCGCGCTGCCCGGCACGCAGGTGGGCGGCGGCAAGCTGTCCGACTACGCCGAGTTCCCTGCCAAGGGGCGGGCGACGGGCGGGGTCCGGGCGCAGCGGTTCCTGAAGGGCGAGGACGAGCTGCTGCTGGCGTGGGCCGGTCCGGCGCCGGCCAAGGCGGTCTCGGCGGTGGGCAAGCCCGTGCCGCTGCCGGAGGAGATCGGCCGCCGCGACGGCTCGGGTGTGCGGCTGACCAACACCATCGGAGCGATCGGCGGCGCCCTCGCCTCCGGGCCCGAGGCCCTGCCGTCCGGGTCGGCCCCGGCCGAGCAGACGTCCCTCTGACGGCGTCCGAAGTGAGCCGGGCCAAGGGTGAGGCCTCGGTGAGCAGGTCGATCAGTCGCTCGCGGAGCGCGACGCCTTCGGAGGTCAGCACGAGCTGCTT
>NZ_JBFAWA010000020.1:0-9548 GCF_040680035.1 Nonomuraea sp. NPDC052116
CAGCACGAACTTGATGAGGAACCACAGCACCGGCCAGTAGCCCTGGTTGGCGCCTTCCCACCAGGAGATCGGGATCGGCGCCCGCCAGCCGCCGAGGAACAGCGTCACGGCTATGCCGGAGGCGGTGAAGGTGTGCAGGTATTCGCCCATCATGATCAGGGCGAACTTCAGCGACGAGGAGTACTCGGTCTGGAAGCCTCCGACCAGCTCGCCCTCGCCTTCGGGCAGGTCGAACGGGATGCGCGCGGCCTCGCCGAACATGCAGATCACGTAGATGATGAACGACGGGATCAGCAGGAACACGAACCAGGTCTGCTCCTGCGCCTTGACGATCTCCGAGGTGGACAGCGTCCCGGCGAACAGGAAGATGGCCACGAACGACAGGCCCATGGCGATCTCGTACGAGACCACCTGCGCCGCGCTTCTGAGACCGCCCAGCAGCGCGTACGGCGAGCGCGACGACCATCCGGCCAGCACCACGCCGTAGACCGACACCGCGCCCATGGCGAGCATGAACAGCACCGCCACCGGCAGGTCCACCATCTGCAGCGGCGTCTGCACGCCGAACAGGTTGACCATCGGCGCGAACGGCACGATCGAGAAGGCCAGGAACGCCGGGACCACCATGATGACCGGGGCCAGCAGGTAGAGCACCTTGTCCACGGTCCGCGGGAAGAGGTCCTCCTTCAGGCCCATCTTCAGGCCGTCGGCCACCGACTGCAGGAGGCCGAACTTGCCGGCCCGGTTGGGGCCGTACCGGTTCTGCATCCTGGAGATCAGCTTGCGCTCGAACCAGACGCCGAACAGGATGCCCAGCATCAGGAAGGCGAACAGCATCACGGCCTTGATGATGGTGATCCACAGCGGGTCCTTGCCGAAGTCGGCGAGGGTGGGATCGGCCGCGAGAACGTGGGTCATGAGGCGCTCCCGATGGTGACGATGTCGCCGGCCACCGCGTGCAGGTCACGGGTGACCGAGCAGCCGCCGGAGTTCGCAGGCACCCAGACGACCCGGTCCGGCAGGTCGGCTACGCGCACGGGCAGCGTGACGCTGTCGCCGACGACGAGCTTGTCGCCGTCCGCGACCCCGAGCTCGGCCGCCGTGCTCTCGGAGACCAGCGCCTCGGCGGCGCGGGCGGTGCCCGCCAGGTATGGCTCGCCGTCCTGCAGCCTGCCCTCGTCGAGCAGCAGGTGCCAGGTCGCCAGCAGCGCCTCGCCGGCCGCCGGGGCGACCTGGGCGCGGGTGGCGGTGTGCGGGGCGGTGACGCGGCTGCCGCGCCAGGCGCCCAGGCCGGACAGCTCCCGCCGGGCGGCCTTGGCGTCCGGCAGGCCGAGGTGGACGTCCATCCGGTCGGCCAGGTTGCCGATCACGGCCAGGTCGCTCTGCAGGCCGGGCACCTTCAGCGGCGCCTCGAACGAGCGGCCCCTGCCCTCCCAGTTGACGAACGTGCCGCCCTTCTCCTGAACCGCGGCGACCGGCAGGACCACGTCGGCGCGGTCGGTGACGGCGCTGGCGCGGATCTCCAGGCTGACGATGAACGGCGTGTGCTCGAGCGCGTCGAGCGCCGCCGCCGGGTCGGCCAGGTCGTAGGGGTCGACGCCGGCCACGACCAGCGCGTCCAGCTCACCGGCGCGGGCGGCCTCCAGGATGCCGGTCGTGTCGCGGCCGGGGGTGGCGGGCAGCGAGGCCACGTTCCACGCCCTGGCGACCTCGGCCCTGGCGGTCTCGTCGTCGACCGGGCGGCCGATCGGCAGCAGGTTGGGCAGCGCGCCGGCCTCGACCGCGCCGCGCTCGCCCGCCCTGCGCGGCACCCAGGCGAGCCTGGCGCCGGAGGCGTTGGCGAGCCGTATCACGGCGGACAGGGCGCCGGGCACGGTGGCCAGGCGCTCGCCGGCGAACACGATCGTGCCCTCGGCCAGCGTGCCGACCAGATCGCCGATCGCGTCGGCCTCGGTGCCGGGCGCGGTGCGGATGAGCGTGCCGCCCATCTTGACCAGGCCGGGCGAGGCGAACGGGGCGATCGAGGTGACCTTGAGGCCCTTCTTCTGCCACGCCTTGCGCAGGCGCAGGAAGACGATCGGCGACTCCTCCTCGGGCTCGAACCCGACGAGCAGCACGTGGGGGGCCTTCTCGAGGTCGGTGTAGCTGACCTCGATGCCCTTGCCGGCCACCGCGTGGGCCAGGAACTGCGCCTCCTCGGCGGAGTGCGGCCGGGCGCGGAAGTCGATGTCGTTGCCGCCCAGGGCCAGGCGGGCGAACTTGGCGTACGCGTACGAGTCCTCGACCGTGACCCGGCCGCCGACCAGCACACCGGCCTTGCCGCGGGCCTTGGCCAGGCCCTCGGCGGCCACCGCCAGCGCCTCCGGCCACGAGGCGGGCACGAGCACGCCCTCCTCGTTGCGGACCAGCGGCGTCTTCAGCCGGTCGGGCTGCTGGGCGTAGGTGAAGGCCCAGCGGCCCTTGTCGCAGTTCCACTCCTCGTTGACCTGCGGGTCGTTGCCCGCCAGGCGGCGGGTGACCCGGCCGCGCCGGTGGTCGGTGCGCTGGGCGCAGCCGGCGGCGCAGTGCTCGCACGCGCTCGGCGTGGAGACCAGGTCGAACGGGCGGGCCCGGAACCGGTAGGCGGCGCCGGTCAGCGCGCCGACCGGGCAGATCTGCACCGTGTTGCCGGAGAAGTAGGAGTTGAACGGCTTGCCCTCGGCGGTGCGCACCTGCTCCTTGGCCCCGCGCTCGAAGAACTCGATGAGCGGGTCACCGGCGATCTGGTCGGAGAAGCGGATGCACCGGGCGCACTGGACGCAGCGCTCGCGGTCGAGCAGCACCTGCGTGGACAGCGGCAGCGGCTTGGGGAAGGTCCGCTTCTGCTCCTGGAACCTGGACTCGCCCTGGCCGTTGGACATGGCCTGGTTCTGCAGGGGGCACTCGCCGCCCTTGTCGCAGACCGGGCAGTCGAGCGGGTGGTTCATGAGCAGCAGCTCCATGGCCCCGCGCTGCGCCTTCTCGGCGACCGGCGAGGTGAGCTGCGTCTGCACGACCATGCCCTCGGCGACCTCGATCGCGCACGACGGCTGCGGCTTGGGGAAGCCGCGGCCGTTGCCCGCGTCGGGGATGTCGACCAGGCACTGGCGGCAGTTGGCCGCCGGGTCGAGCAACGGGTGGTCGCAGAACCTGGGGATCTGGATGCCCAGGAGCTCGGCGGCCCTGATGATCAAGGTGCCCTTGGGCACGCTGACCTGGAACCCGTCGATGGTCAGGGTCACCAGGTTCGTCTCGGTCTCTACGACTGTCACTGCTCACCCCAGAGAGTGGACTTCTTCGGGTCGAACGGACAGCCGCCGATCTCGAAGTGCTTGAGGTACTCGTCGCGGAAGTACTTCACGGAGGAGTGGATCGGGCTGGTCGCGCCGTCGCCCAGGGCGCAGAACGAGCGGCCCAGGATGTTGTCCGCGATGTCGGTGATCGTGGTCAGGTCCTCTTCGGTGCCCTGGCCCTTCTCCAGGCGCTTGAGCACCTGCTTGAGCCAGTACGTGCCCTCGCGGCACGGCGTGCACTTGCCGCAGGACTCGTGGGCGTAGAACTCGGTCCAGCGCAGCACCGTGCGGACCACGCAGGTGGTCTCGTCGAAGATCTGCAGGGCGCGGGTGCCGAGCATGGAGCCCTTGGCGCCGACCGCCTCGAAGTCGAGCGGCACGTCGAGGTGCTCGTCGGTGAAGATCGGCGTGGAGGAGCCGCCCGGGGTCCAGAACTTGATCTGGTGACCGGCCCTGATGCCGCCCGCCATGTCGAGGAGCTCGCGCAGCGTGATGCCGAGCGGCGCCTCGTACTGGCCGGGCCTGGTGACGTGGCCGCTCAGCGAGAAGATGCCGAAGCCCTTGGACTTCTCGGTGCCCATCCCGGCGAACCAGTCGGCGCCGTTGCCGATGATCGAGGGAACACTGGCGATCGACTCGACGTTGTTCACGACAGTCGGCGAGGCGTACAGGCCCGCCACGGCGGGGAACGGAGGCTTGAGTCGCGGTTGACCTCTGAAGCCCTCCAGCGAGTCGAGCAGCGCCGTCTCCTCGCCGCAGATGTACGCGCCGGCGCCGCTGTGCACGACCAGCTCGAGGTCGTAACCGGAGCCGAGGATGTCGGTGCCGAGGTAGCCCTTCTCGTACGCCTCCCGCACGGCCGCGTGCAGCCGCCGGATCACGTGGAGCACCTCGCCGCGCACGTAGATGAAGGCGTGGTTGGCCCGGATCGCATAGGCCGTGATGATGATGCCCTCGACCAGCGAGTGCGGGTTGGCCATCATCAGCGGGATGTCCTTGCAGGTGCCCGGCTCCGACTCGTCGGCGTTGACGACGAGATAGTGCGGCTTGCCGTCGCCCTGCGGGATGAAGCCCCACTTCATGCCGGTGGGGAAGCCCGCGCCGCCGCGGCCGCGCAGGCCCGAGTCCTTGACGGCCTGGATCACGGCGTCGGGGTCCATGGCCAGCGCCTTCTTCGCCGCCTCGTACTCGCCGTAGACGTCGATGGTGAAGGAGTTGGGCTGGTCCCAGTTCGCGGTCAGGACCGGTGTCAAAGTCGTGCTCATGCCTCGGGGGCCTTCCATCCGTTGGCCTTGGCGACCTTCAGGCCCTCCAGCGAGGCGCCGGCGGCCGACGGGCCGTCGCCCGCCAGGTCGTCGGGCAGGCCGGCGAGCACGCGCGAGGCGTCCTTGAAGCTGCAGAGCTTCTTCGGGCCGCGGGTCGGCCGCACGTCCTTGCCGTCACGCAGGTCGTCGACGAGCTGCTTGGCCGACTCGGGGGTCTGGTTGTCGAAGAACTCCCAGTTGACCATCATGACGGGGGCGAAGTCGCAGGCCGCGTTGCACTCGAGGCGCTCCAGCGAGATCTTGCCGTCGGCGGTCGTCTCCTCGTGGCCGACGCCGACGTGCTCGGACAGCTCGTCCCAGATCTGGTCGCCGCCCATGACCGCGCACAGCGCGTTGATGCACACGCCGACGTGGTAGTCGCCGGCGGGCTTGCGCTTGTACATCGTGTAGAAGGTCGCGACGCCGGTGACCTCGGCCTTGCTGACGCCCAGCATCTCCGCGCAGAACTCCTGCCCGTCGTCGGAGACGTAGCCGTCCTCCGACTGCACGAGGTGGAGCAGCGGCAGCAGTGCGGAGCGCGTCTTCGGGTAACGCCCGATGATCTCCTTGGCGTCTCGCTCCAGACGCTCCCGGATCTCCGGTGAGTAAGTCACCGGTCCACACCTCCCATGACGGGGTCGATAGAAGCCACCGCGGCGATCACGTCGGCGACCTGGCCGCCCTCTGCCATCGCGGGGAAACCCTGCAGGTTGCAGAAGGACGGCTCGCGGAAGTGCACGCGGTAGGGGCGGGTGCCGCCGTCGCTGACCACGTGGGCGCCGAGCTCGCCCTTGGGCGACTCGATGCTGGCGTACGCCTGCCCGGCAGGCACCCGGAAGCCCTCGGTCACCAGCTTGAAGTGGTGGATGAGCGCTTCCATCGAGGAGCCCATGATGTGGGCGATGTGGTCGGGCGAGTTGCCGAACCCGTCGGGGCCGAGCGCGAGCTGCGCGGGCCAGCCGATCTTCTTGTCCTCGATCATCACCGGGTCGCCCTTGAGCGGGCCGGCGATGCGGTCGAGCGCCTGCTCAATGATCTTGAGGGACTCTTCCATCTCCTTCATGCGCACGAGGTAGCGCGAGTAGACGTCACAGCCACGCTCGGTGGCGACGTCGAACTCGTACGTCTCGTAGCCGCAGTAGGGCTGCGACTTGCGCAGGTCCCACGGGAGCCCGGCGGCGCGCATGATCGGGCCGGTGATGCCCAGCGCCATGCAGCCGGTCAGGTCGAGGTAGGCCACGTCCTTGGTGCGGCGCACGTAGACCGGGTTGGCGTCGAGGAGCTTGCGGATGTCCTTGATCCGCTTGGGCATCTCCTTGAGGAACTCGCCGACCTTGTCGACCGCGCCCGCGGGCAGGTCGACGCTCACGCCGCCCGGCCTGATGTAGGCGTGGTTCATGCGCAGACCGGTGATGTACTCGAAGAGATCCATGATCATCTCGCGGTCGCGATAGCCGAAGAGGAACGGCGTGGTCGCGCCCAGCTCCATGCCGAACGTGCCCATCGCGACCAGGTGCGAGGAGATCCGGTTGAGCTCCATCATCATCACGCGGATGGCCTGCGCCCGGTCCGGGATGCGGTCCTCGATGCCGAGCAGCTTCTCCACGCCCAGGCAGTAGGCGGTCTCGTTGAAGATCGGCGAGAGGTAGTCCATGCGGGTCACGAACGTGGTCCCCTGGGTCCACGTCCGGTATTCCATGTTCTTCTCGATGCCGGTGTGCAGGTAGCCGATGACGCTGCGCGCCTCGGTCACCGTCTCGCCGTCGAGGGTCAGGACCAGGCGGAGCACGCCGTGCGTGGACGGGTGCTGCGGGCCCATGTTGACGACCAGGCGCTCTTCTTCGGTGTCGCGCGCTCCGGTGACGACCTCGTCCCAGTCGCCGCCGTTGACCGAATAGACCTTGCCCTCGGTCGCCTCGTCATAAGCGGTGCTCACGAGTAGCTCCTCCTCTGGTCGGGCGCGGGGATGGTGGCGCCGCGGTATTCGACCGGGATGCCGCCGAGCGGGTAGTCCTTGCGCTGCGGGTGGCCGTCCCAGTCGTCCGGCATCATGATCCGGGTGAGCCCGGGGTGCCCGTCGAAGATGATCCCGAAGAAGTCGTACGCCTCGCGCTCATGCCAGTCGTGACCAGGGTAAACGCCCACGGTCGATGGAATGTGCGGGTCGGAGTCGGGGGCGCTGGCCTCGACGCGTACGCGGCGGTTGTAGGTGATCGAGCACAGGTGGATGACCGCGTGCAGCTCCTCGCCCGTCAGGTGCGGGTAGTGCACGCCGGTGACGCCCAGCGAGAGCTCGAAGCGCAGGGCCGGGTCGTCGCGCAGCTTCTGGCAGACCTCGACCAGCCGGTCCCGCTTGACGTGCAGGGTCAGCTCGCCGCGGTCGACGACGACGCGCTCGATGGCGTCGTCGAGCGCCAGGCCGTCCACGACCTCGTCGAAGTAGCCGCCGTACGGGCGGGGCGTCGACAGCTGCGGCGCCCGGCGCACGACGAGACCGCCGTAGCCGGAGGTGTCGCCGGAGTCCTGGGTGCCGAACATGCCGTGCCGGGCGATGGGCGCCTCGGGGATGGCGGGAACCGCGGCCTCGGGGGTCTCACCGCTTTCCGGGCTACCGGGGAGGTTGTCGGGCGAGGTCACTTCGAGGCTCCCTGGTCGATCAGCGGCAACGGCCGCAGCGCCTGCAGCTCGAGCTCCTCGATCTGCTTGGCGCGGTGGGCGCCGAACTTCATGTTCTGGATCTTGTCGTGCAGCTTCACGATCGCGTCGATCAGCATCTCGGGCCGCGGCGGGCAGCCCGGCAGGTAGATGTCGACGGGCACGACGTGGTCGACGCCCTGCACGATCGCGTAGTTGTTGAACATGCCGCCGCTGGAGGCGCACACGCCCATGGAGATGACCCACTTCGGCTCGGCCATCTGGTCGTAGATCTGCCGCAGGACGGGCGCCATCTTCTGCGAGACGCGGCCGGCGACGATCATGAGGTCGGCCTGGCGAGGAGACGCCGAAGCGCGCTCCATGCCGAAGCGCGCCAGGTCGTAGTGGGGGCCGCCGGTGGCCATCAGCTCGATGGCACAGCAGGCGAGGCCGAATGTGGCGGGCCACACGGAGTTCTTGCGCGCCCATCCGGCGGCCGCCTCGACCGTGCTGAGGATGAACCCGCTGGGGAGTTTTTCTTCAAGTCCCATTTTCAGTCCCAGTCCAGACCCTTGCGGCGCCACACGTACGCATAGGCGACGAGCACGGTGACGATGAACAGCACCATCTCCACGAGCGCGAACAGCCCCAGACCGGAGCTGAGCACCTGGCCGGCGTCGTTCGTCTGCGGCGCGAACGAGACCGCCCATGGGTAGAGGAAGATGATCTCGATGTCGAACACGATGAAGAGCATCGCGGTGACCATGTACTTGAGCGGGAACCGTCCACCACCGACGGGCTGGGGCGTCGGCTCGATGCCGCATTCATAGGCGTCAAGCTTGGCGCGGTTCCAGCGCTTGGGGCCGGTGAAGGGAGCGATGGCGACCGAGAAGATCGCGAAGCCCCCCGCGAGAACGGCGAGCACCAGGATGGGCACGTAAAGGTCCATCGCTACGCCTCCTCCGGAGTCGCCGCGCGCGCGGGCGCGCAGCCGGATCTGTCAGTTCTGAGATTCATGCTGGTGGGGCGACCTTCGAGAGAGCGTTAATGATCATGTCTGACGCATCGCCTCGCCGGTCGGTGAGATTACCAAGGAGTTTGATGGCGAAGCGCATCAGCCTCGGGTGAGGGAGACCGTGCCTGGTGCCGAAGCTCATCACGCCCGGCTTTCCGATGAGCTCGACGAACAGCCTGCCCAGGGTGAAGTATCCGCCGTAGGCGTCCTTCAGCACTTGAGGATAGGTCCTCAGAGCGCGTTCCCGGTCCGCGGGGGTGGTGCCCCTGAGGGCCTTGGCGATGACCTCCGCGGCGATCTCACCGGTCTCCATGGCGTAGGCGATGCCCTCGCCGTTGAACGGGTTGATCGACCCGCCCGAGTCGCCCACGAGCACCAGGCCGCGCGTGTAGTGCGGCTGCCGGTTGAAGGCCATGGGGAGCGCGGCGCCGCGGATGGGGGCCGTCATGTTCTCCTCGGTGAACCCCCACTCGGGAGGCATGGCCTTGCACCAGGTCCGCAGCAGGTCCCGGTAGTCGATGTTCTTGAACTGCGCGCTGGTGTTGAGCAGCCCGAGGCCCACGTTGGCGGTGCCGTCGCCGACGCCGAAGATCCAGCCGTAGCCGGGCAGCAGCTTCTCCTGCGCCCACAGCTCCAGCCAGATCTCGAGGTAGTCGTCGTCGTGGCGCGGGCTTTCAAAGTACGTCCGCACCGCCACGCCCATCGGGCGGTCCTCGCGCTTGTGCAGCCCCATCCCCAGGGCCAGCCGGGTGCTGTTGCCGTCGGCGGCCACCACCACACGGCTGCGGTACTCGCGGCCGTCCTTGGTCGTCACGCCGACGATGTGGCCGCTGCGGTCGTCGAGGACGGGCCCCGTGACGGTCACGCCCTCCATCAGGCGCACGCCGTTCTTGACCGCGTTGGCGGCGACGATCTGGTCGAAGTCCTGGCGCGTGCGTACGAGGCCGAAGTCGGGGAAGCGCTCGAGCGTGGGCCAGTCGAGGTCGAAGCGGAGGCCGCCGCCGACGACGCGCAGCCCCTTGTTCCTGACCCAGCCGGGAGCGTCGATGTCGACGTCCATGTTGAGCAGTTGCTTGACCGCCCGCGGCGTCAGGCCGTCGCCGCAGACCTTCTCGCGGGGGAACCTGGTCTTCTCCAGGAGCAGCACGTCGAGTCCGGCCTGAGCGAGGTACCAGGCCGTTGCGGAACCGGCGGGACCTGCGCCGACGACGATGACGTCAGCGTCAACTGTGCTCATGGTCGCGCCCGCTTCGCCACTCGTTGGCTCCTTCGTCGCTCTCTCGC